>NZ_JAAWVW010000023.1:0-48840 GCF_014855505.1 Musicola keenii
CTGGCGGCGATAGCGCGGTGGTCCCACCTGACCCCATGCCGAACTCAGAAGTGAAACGCCGTAGCGCCGATGGTAGTGTGGGGTCTCCCCATGTGAGAGTAGGGAACTGCCAGGCTTAAATTTCTGGTGCGCTGATATGGCTCAGTAGGTAGAGCGCACCCTTGGTAAGGGTGAGGTCCCCAGTTCGACTCTGGGTATCAGCACCATTGATTATGTAGTGAAGATAAGTTCGGCAAATAAAAGAATTTACCTGGCGGCGATAGCGCGGTGGTCCCACCTGACCCCATGCCGAACTCAGAAGTGAAACGCCGTAGCGCCGATGGTAGTGTGGGGTCTCCCCATGTGAGAGTAGGGAACTGCCAGGTTTCAATTGGAAAAAAGCCCTGAACATAAGTTCAGGGCTTTTTTCATTGTCAGCTGTAAACCACCTCCTAGGAGGTAGTGATTGTTTTTCATTATTAACTCTGAATAGCCCTTCCAGAAAGTGGTGATTGTTTTATATTCGTTGATAGCCAATTCGCTGTGATCTTTATTTCCCCGACCTTTTCCTTCCGCTTCTTTCCTCTCATTTAACACTTGGAAATCATGTAAGTCATTGGCGTGGCTTATACGCTAAATGGAAATACAATATCTATTTTTTGATGAAACATTTTCAATCAGAACGCTGTCCCCTCGACATCATAGGGGGAAAAGGCTATCTTTGGCTACCTAGAAGTCTAAACGTATAAACGTATAAACGTGTGTGAGGATATAAGGTCATGCCAATTCGGGTTCCTGATGAGTTGCCGGCGGTGAGTTTTCTGCGTAATGAGAACGTCTTTGTCATGACGTCTTCTCGTGCGAGGACTCAGGAAATTCGTCCACTCAAGGTATTGATACTTAACCTGATGCCAAAAAAGATCGAAACGGAGAATCAGTTTCTGCGTCTGCTTTCCAACTCTCCGTTGCAGATTGATATCCAACTGTTGCGTATCGATAGCAGAGAATCGAAGAACACACCGACTGAACATCTCAATAATTTCTATTGCGACTTTGAAGATATCGAGCAGGAAAACTACGATGGATTGATCGTTACGGGTGCCCCGTTGGGGCTGGTAGATTTCTGCGATGTGGTTTATTGGCCTCAGATTGAACGTGTCGTGACTTGGGCGAAAGAGCATGTCACCTCCACGCTGTTTGTTTGTTGGGCGGTTCAGGCTGCATTAAATGTGTTGTATGGTATCCCGAAATTGACGCGCGAAGTGAAGCTATCGGGAGTGTATTCCCATCAGACGTTGCAACCACATGCTTTGCTGACCCGAGGGTTTGATGAAACGTTTCTGGCGCCGCATTCTCGTTATGCCGACTTTCCTTCCGAAGTCATCCGTGAGCATACCGATTTAGATATCCTGGTGGAATCCGAAGAGGCGGGTGCCTATCTGCTTGCCAGTAAGGATAAACGCCAGGTCTTTGTGACAGGGCATCCGGAGTATGATGCGCTGACACTGGCCAGTGAATATTTCCGTGATGTCGATGCCAATCTTGATCCGATGATTCCGGTCAATTACTTCCCTAATAATGATCCGCAGAGAACGCCGAAAGCGGCCTGGCGCAGCCACGGGCATCTGCTGTTCTCCAACTGGCTGAATTACTATGTATACCAGATAACACCATATGATCTGCGTCGTATGAACCCGACGTTGGACTGAGCCCCGAGTCTATCCCCTTTCCTGTCAAAGGCGCCTGATCGGCGCCTCTTTTTTGCCTTGGTCTTCCCAATTTTTCCTCCGTGATTCACATGTCTCCATTGTGTGTGAAATTTATTCCTATGTGTTTTTATTAAATAAATTCATTAAATTCATGATGATAAGTTTAATTAAAATTAAAAATGGAAATTGTTTTTGATTTTTAATTTTATTGGATTAGGCTTAGCTCTGTTGGCTGAAAAATGATCGCACTGGCGAGTTATTGATTCAGCGGGTGAAGTGAAGACTATTTGTACGGGAATAATCACATGACGCAACAGACGATGAACAGGGAGCTGGCGTTTAGTCAGCGTTTTGGCGAGGCTGAGCGACAGATTCTTACGGATGAAGCCATTGAGTTTCTCACCGATTTGGTCGAGAGGTTTACGCTTTCGCGCAATCGCTTATTGGCGGAACGTCGAGAAGTACAACGCCGGATTGATGAGGGTGCACTTCCTGATTTTATTTCGGAAACTATTTCCATAAGAAATTCAGAGTGGAAAATACGAGGCATTCCGGATGACTTGCTCGACCGACGAGTAGAAATCACGGGCCCAGTCGAGCGCAAAATGGTGATTAATGCATTGAATGCCAATGTAAAGGTCTTCATGGCGGATTTTGAGGATTCGTTGGCGCCGGGTTGGCAGAAGATCATTGAAGGGCACATTAATCTGCGGGATGCGGTTCGTGGCGCCATCACTTACACCAACGAAGACGGTAAAATTTATCAACTCAAACCACACCCTGCGGTATTGATTTGCCGGGTTCGCGGCCTGCATCTGCCGGAAAAACATGTGGTGTGGCAGAAGGAGCCCATTCCTGGCAGCCTGTTTGATTTTGCGCTCTATTTCTTCCACAACTATCGGCAACTGCTCAGCAAAGGGAGCGGCCCCTATTTTTATCTGCCTAAATTACAGTCTTATCAGGAAGCCGCCTGGTGGGCTGAGGTATTCAGCCACACGGAGGATCGCTTCGGTCTGCCGCGCGGTACGATCAAGGCGACGGTGCTGATTGAAACGCTGCCCGCTGTCTTCCAGATGGATGAGATTCTCTATTATCTGAGTGATCACATCGTCGGTCTGAATTGTGGTCGCTGGGATTATATTTTCAGCTATATCAAAACCTTGAAGCATCATTCCGATCGCGTATTGCCGGATCGGCAATCCGTCACGATGGATAAACCGTTCCTCAGTGCTTACTCACGGCTGTTGATTAAAACCTGTCATCGTCGCGGTGCTTTTGCTATGGGCGGCATGTCGGCGTTTATCCCCAGCAAGGATAAGGAACGCAACGACTGGGTACAGGAAAAAGTTCGACAGGACAAAGAGTTAGAAGCTCGCAATGGTCATGACGGCACCTGGGTCGCACATCCTGGCCTGGCGGACACCGTTATGCCGGTCTTCGATCGTGTACTGGCGGGGCGACAAAATCAGCTGGATGTCCTGCGAGAAGAAGATGCGCCGGTCACTGCCGACGATCTGTTGGCGCCTTGCCCGGGTGAGCGTACTGAAGCCGGTATGCGCGCCAACATCCGCGTCGCGGTGCAGTACATCGAAGCCTGGATTTCCGGCAACGGCTGCGTACCGATCTACGGCCTGATGGAAGATGCCGCAACGGCTGAAATCTCACGGACTTCCATCTGGCAATGGATTCACCACGGTAAAGCCCTCAGTGATGGCCGTGTGGTCACTAAAGTACTGTTCCAGCAAATGCTGGAGGAAGAAATGCAGGTCGTCCGGCAGGAGATCGGTGATATACGCTTTCAGGCTGGACGTTTTAGTGAAGCCGCTCGCCTGATGGAACGCATCACCACGCAGGGCGAGCTGATCGATTTTCTCACCTTACCCGGTTACGACTTACTTGATTAATCCTGTAGAAAAAAGGAATCGCTATGAGCATTACCTCTCGTACCCAACAAATCCGGCAACTCGAACAGGAATGGAAAACCCCACGCTGGGAAGGCATTGTCCGCCCTTACCGGGCAGAGGATGTGATTAACCTGCGCGGCTCGGTGAATCCAGCTTGTACGCTGGCGCAGCGAGGCGCGGAAAAACTGTGGGCCCTGCTGCACGGAGAATCGCGTAAGGGATACATCAATTGTTTGGGGGCGCTGACCGGCGGCCAGGCGTTGCAGCAGGCGAAAGCCGGTCTGGAAGCGGTGTATCTGTCTGGTTGGCAGGTTGCGGCGGATGCTAACCTGGCCGCCAATATGTACCCCGACCAGTCGCTTTATCCGGCGAACTCGGTACCGGCCGTGGTGCAGCGCATCAACGGTACCTTTCGTCGTGCGGATCAGATCCAGTGGGCGAACGGCATTGAACCGGGCGATCCGCGTTTTATCGACTATTTCCTGCCGATCGTGGCGGATGCGGAAGCCGGATTCGGCGGCGTACTGAACGCATTTGAGCTGATGAAATCGATGATTGAGGCGGGTGCGGCGGCGGTTCATTTCGAAGATCAACTGGCCTCGGTGAAGAAGTGCGGCCATATGGGCGGCAAGGTGCTGGTGCCGACGCAGGAAGCGGTGCAGAAACTGGTCGCTGCACGTCTGGCGGCAGATGTGCTGGGTGTGCCGACGTTGCTGGTCGCCCGTACCGATGCGGATGCTGCAGATCTGCTGACCTCCGACTGCGACAGCTACGATCAGGATTTCGTCACTGGCGAACGAACCGTTGAGGGGTTCTTCCGTACCCGCGCTGGCGTGGAACAGGCAATCAGCCGTGGGTTAGCCTACGCGCCGTATGCCGATCTGGTGTGGTGCGAAACCTCAACGCCGGATTTGGCTCTGGCTCGGCGCTTCGCCGAAGCTATTCACGCCCGCTTCCCCGGCAAACTGCTGGCCTACAACTGTTCGCCGTCGTTCAACTGGAAAAAGAACCTGGATGACCGCGCTATCGCCCGTTTTCAGGATGAACTGTCCGAGATGGGCTACAAGTACCAGTTCATCACGCTGGCCGGGATCCACAGCATGTGGTTCAACATGTTTGATCTGGCTCATGCCTATGCACAGGGTGAGGGGATGAAGCATTACGTCGAGAAGGTACAGCAGAGAGAATTTGCTGCAATTTCAGAAGGGTATACTTTCTCCTCCCATCAGCAGGAGGTGGGAACCGGCTACTTCGACAAAGTCACGACCATTATCCAGGGCGGATCCTCTTCCGTCACGGCGTTGACCGGTTCGACGGAAGAACAGCAGTTCTGATTATAAGCCGATGCCGATGCGGCCAGCCGGGTGCTGGCCGCATGACGTTGAACCAAAGACAAGGGAGAGTGGATGCGGATGATTCGCGATCGGGAACATTTGGTGGCGCAGACTATTCTGCAAGGGTTCGATGCGCAATACGGACGGTTCCTGGAAGTGACGGCCGGGGCGCAGCGGCGTTTTGAGCAAGCGGACTGGCTGGCGGTACAGCTGGCCATGAAACAGCGTATTCATCTCTACGATCACCACGTCGGGCTGGTCGTCGAGCAGCTACGTTGTATTACCGAACAGTGCTATGACGCCGATTTCGTCGCACGGGTAAAACAGATTTATACCGGGTTGTTGCCTGACTATCCCCGTTTCGAGATTGCCGAGAGCTTCTTCAATTCGGTGTATTGCCGCCTGTTTAACCATCGTGCGTTGACGCCGGATAAACTGTTCGTCTTCAGCTCTCAGCCGAGTGCGCGTTTTCACGAAATTCCGCGCCCGCTGGCGCGCGTCTACCAACCTGACGATAACTGGGACGGCATGCTGCATCGTATTCTGACCGCGTTGCCGCTGCGCCTGCCGTGGGAGGATCTGGCGCGTGATATCGGTTATGTCGTGCGGATGCTGCGGGAGTCTTTCCCGAAAATGTCGCTGGCGCGGGCATCGTTGCAGGTCGCCAATGAACTGTTCTACCGCAACAAGGCGGCCTGGCTGGTTGGCAAACTGATCCTGCCGCAGGGCGTCTTTCCGTTTTTGTTGCCGATTCATCGTAGCGAGCAGGGCGAGCTGTTTATCGATACCTGCCTAACTCGCCATGATGAAGCCAGCATCGTATTCGGTTTTGCACGCTCCTATTTTATGGTTTACGCGCCGCAACCTTCAGCGATGGTAGCCTGGCTGCGGGAGATTCTGCCGGCCAAAACTACCGCCGAACTCTATCTGGCGATCGGTTGCCAGAAGCACAGCAAAACGGAGTATTACCGGGAATACCTGCATTTTCTGGCGCATTCGCAGGAGCAATTCGTTATCGCGCCGGGCGTGAAAGGCATGGTGATGTTGGTGTTCACGCTGCCCTCTTTCGACCGGGTGTTCAAGGTTATCAAGGATCGTTTCGCACCGCAGAAAGAGGTGAATGAAGCGCAGGTACGCGCCTGCTACCAGATGGTGAAAGAGCACGACCGCGTCGGACGCATGGCGGACACGCAGGAGTATGAAAATTTCGTGCTGGAGAAATCCCGTATCAGCCCGGCGTTGTTGGCAGAGTTATGGCGCGAAGTGCCGGACAAATTGGAGGATCTGGGCGATCGACTGGTCATTCGGCATCTGTATATGGAACGTCGCATGACGCCGCTCAACCTCTATCTGGATCAGGTAAACGGCCAAGCGCTACGAGATGCGATTGAAGAGTACGGCAACGCTATCCGGCAGTTGGCGGCGGCCAATATTTTCCCCGGCGATATGCTGTTCAAGAATTTTGGCGTCACTCGTCACGGTCGGGTGGTGTTCTACGACTACGATGAAATCTGTTATATGACCGAGGTGAATTTCCGCGATATCCCGCCGCCGCGCGATCCCGCCGACGAGTTGGCGGCGGAGCCTTGGTACAGCGTCGGGCCGCATGACGTATTCCCAGAAGAGTTTCGCCAGTTCCTGTGCAGCGATCGCCGGCTATTGCCGCTGTTTGAGGAGTTGCACGGCGATCTGTTCCGGGCGGATTACTGGCGGGCTTTGCAACAACGCATTCGTAGCGGGCATGTGGAGGATGTTTTCGCCTACCGGAAGCGACAGCGTTTCTGCCAGCGTTACGGCATGCGGGCCAGCGCGACAGCTAAAATAGCCTGACGGCGGTTAACGCGCCCCGCCATAGGCGATAGTGATTTCCTTCGCTGCCCGGATCACCAACGCGCCGAGCTCGATCACGCGATCGTCGGTAATGCGCGATACCGGGCCGGAAATAGACAGTGCGGCCACGGCTTCGTGATGTTCATCCAGAATGCAGGCCGCCACACAGCGTAACCCCAGTGCGTGCTCCTCATCGTCATAGGAGTAGCCCTGACGGCGGATTTGCGCCAGGTTTTCTTTCAACGTCTGGGCATTGAGGGTTCGCGGCGTGTAGCTGTGCAACCCGTTACGATGCAGTAACTGCGTGACTTTATCGTCCGGCAGCGTCGCCAGAAATGCCTTGCCCGCGCCGGAAGCGTGCATCGGTAATTTACCGCCGATCGGCGCCGACATGCGCATCAGTGCCGTGCACTGTACCTGATCGATGATGATCGCCTGGTAGTCGGTCTGATCCAGTACCGCCAGGTTGACGGTTTCCCCTGAGTTTTCCATCAGCTTTCGCAACATCGGATGCACCATCGCCAGCAGATTGCGGCTCTGCAGGAAACTGCTGCCGACGATAAAAGCCTGCGTACCGATGCTCCAAAACCCTAAATCGCCTACCTGACGCACGAAGCCTTGCTGCTGCATGGTGGTCAGCAACCGGTGGGTGGTGGAGTTAGGCAAGCCGGCCCGCTGCGCCAAATCAGTCAGCGCGATGCTGCCGTTGGCATGAGCGATGTACTCCAGCAGCGTCAGGCCACGGGTCAGCGACTGTACTTGTCCAGCAGGCTGGGCGGCGGCGACGGTATTGGCGGCACGGGGTTTCTTGCCGCGCTTGGCGGGTTCGGGAGGCGTCATGGCGAGGGTTCCTTTTTCATATCATGGAATTGATTTTCGTTTTTTTAACGAAGATTGCAACCAGCTTCTGCTGGGGACGTGGCATTGGAAACGATTGAAAAACTCTCATTGTGCGCGTCGGGTTGGCGGTCATTATCTATGCTAGGATAGACGGCTGGACGTATATCGCGATTCGGCGCGAGCGAGCCAGGCAACCGCGACAAGGGTAATAACGAGAACAATGATGGCAAAAAATCGACAGCAGGAATTACAGCAGCAACTGGATCAGCGCATCATGATTTTGGACGGCGGCATGGGCACCATGATCCAGGGGTATCGGTTACAGGAAGCGGACTACCGCGGCGCGCGTTTTGCCGACTGGCATAGCGACCTGAAAGGCAACAACGACCTGCTGGTGCTGACGAAACCGGATGTGATCGCTGCCATCCACCATGATTATCTGGCCGCCGGCGCTGATATTCTGGAAACCAATACCTTCAATGCTACCCGCATCGCTATGGCCGACTACGACATGGAAGCCCTGTCGGCGGAAATCAATACCGTTGCCGCGCGTCTGGCGCGCACCTGCGCCGATGAATGGACGGCGCGCACGCCGGAGCGCCCGCGTTATGTCGCCGGGGTATTGGGGCCGACCAATCGCACCGCGTCCATTTCGCCGGACGTGAACGACCCGGCGTACCGCAACATCAGTTTTGACCAACTGGTGGACGCTTATCGGGAATCGACCCGGGCGCTGATTGAAGGCGGTGTCGATCTGATTCTGATTGAGACCATTTTCGATACGTTGAACGCTAAAGCCGCGGTTTATGCGGTGGAGTGCGAGTTTGAAACGTTGGGCATCACCTTGCCGGTGATGATTTCCGGCACCATTACCGATGCGTCCGGTCGTACATTATCCGGGCAGACCACCGAAGCGTTCTACAATTCTCTGCGCCATGCCCGCCCACTCTCGTTTGGCCTTAACTGTGCATTGGGGCCGGACGAACTGCGTCAGTACGTGGCTGAACTGGCACGCATTTCCGAATGTTATGTGTCAGCGCATCCCAACGCCGGGTTGCCGAACGCCTTCGGCGAATATGATCTGGACGCACAGGAGATGGCGCAGCAGGTCGGCGAGTGGGCGCAATCAGGATTCCTGAACATCATCGGCGGTTGTTGCGGCACGACGCCCGCGCACATCGCCGCGATGGCGCAAGCGGTGGACGGTGTGCCGCCGCGCAAGCTGCCGCAGACACCGGTGGCCTGCCGGCTATCCGGCTTGGAGCCGCTCAACATCGGTGCCGACACCCTGTTCGTGAATGTCGGCGAACGCACCAACGTGACCGGTTCGGCTAAATTCAAACGCTTGATAAAAGAAGAAAAATACAATGAAGCGCTGGATGTGGCGCGTCAGCAGGTGGAAAACGGTGCACAGATTATCGATATCAACATGGACGAGGGCATGCTCGACGCCGAAGCGGCGATGGTGCGTTTCCTCAATCTGATCGCCGGCGAGCCGGATATCGCCCGGGTGCCGATCATGATCGACTCCTCCAAGTGGGACGTGGTGGAAGCGGGCCTGAAGTGCATTCAGGGTAAGGGTATCGTCAACTCCATCTCGATGAAGGAAGGGGTGGATATCTTTATCGAACATGCCAAAAAGGTGCGCCGTTACGGCGCGGCCGTGGTGGTGATGGCGTTCGATGACGTCGGCCAAGCGGATACCCGCGAGCGCAAGATCGACATCTGTCGTCGTGCTTACCGGATTCTCACCGAAGACGTTGGCTTCCCGCCGGAAGACATCATTTTCGACCCCAATATTTTTGCCGTCGCTACCGGTATTGAAGAACACAACAACTATGCGGTGGATTTCATCGGCGCCTGTGAAGATATCAAGACCCAACTGCCGCACGCGCTGATTTCCGGCGGGGTGTCCAACGTGTCGTTCTCGTTCCGCGGCAATGAACCGGTGCGTGAGGCGATCCACGCCGTCTTCCTCTATTACGCCATCCGCAACGGTATGGACATGGGCATCGTCAATGCCGGCCAACTGGCGATTTACGACGACCTGCCCGCCGAGCTGCGCGATGCGGTGGAGGACGTAGTCCTCAATCGCCGCACGGATGGGACGGAACGCCTGTTGGCGATCGCCGAGAAGTATCGCGGCAGTAAATCCGACGACGATAGCAACAAGGGCGAGGCCGAATGGCGCGGCTGGCCGGTTAAAAAACGGCTGGAGTACGCGCTGGTTAAGGGGATTACCGAATTCATCGAAGCGGATACCGAAGAGGCGCGGGCGCAGGCGGCGCGGCCGATCGAAGTGATCGAAGGGCCGTTGATGGACGGTATGAACGTGGTGGGCGATCTGTTCGGTGCGGGTAAGATGTTTCTGCCGCAGGTGGTGAAATCGGCGCGCGTGATGAAGCAGGCGGTGGCCTACCTGGAGCCGTTCATTCAGGCCAGCAAGGAGGCGGGCAGCAGCGCCGGTAAAATCCTGCTGGCGACGGTAAAAGGCGATGTGCACGACATCGGCAAAAACATCGTCGGCGTGGTGCTGCAATGCAACAACTACGAAATCATCGACCTTGGCGTGATGGTGCCGTCGGACAAAATTCTTAAAACGGCACGGGAAGAGAAGGTGGATATCATCGGCCTGTCTGGGTTGATTACCCCGTCGCTGGATGAAATGGTCAACGTGGCGAAGGAGATGGAACGTCAAGGGTTCACGTTGCCGTTGCTGATTGGCGGAGCGACCACCTCCAAGGCGCATACCGCCGTGAAGATCGAACAGAATTACAGCGGGCCGACGGTGTACGTGCAGAACGCTTCCCGTTCGGTGAGCGTGGTGTCGTCGCTGCTGTCGGCGACGCAGCACGACGAGTTCGTGGCGCGTATTCGCCGCGAGTATGACACGGTGCGCATCCAGCACGCCCGCAAGAAACCGCGTACGCCGCCGGTGTCGCTGGACGCGGCGCGGGAGAACGCACAGTCCTTCGACTGGGAAAGCTACACACCGCCAGCGGCGCACCGTCTTGGTGTACATCCGGTGTCCGCCAGCATCGACACGCTGCGTCATTACATCGACTGGACGCCGTTCTTCATGACCTGGTCGCTGGCGGGCAAATACCCCCGTATTCTGGAAGACGAGATCGTCGGCGAGGAAGCCAAGCGGCTGTTTGCCGACGCCAACGCCATGCTGGATAAACTCTCTGCCGATGGCACGCTCAATCCGCGCGGCGTGGTGGGCTTGTTCCCGGCCAACCGAGTCGGCGACGATATCGAGATTTACATCGACGAGCGCCGCGACACGGTGTCCGTACTGAGCTGCCACCTGCGTCAGCAGACGGAAAAGACCGACTTTCCCAATTACTGCCTGGCGGATTTTGTGGCGCCGAAATCCAGCGGCAAGCCGGATTATATCGGCGCGTTCGCTGTGACCGGCGGGCTGGAGGAGGATGAACTGGCGGCGCAGTGGGAAGCACAGCATGACGATTACAACAAAATCATGCTCAAGGCGCTGGCGGATCGGTTGGCGGAGGCCTTCGCCGAATATCTGCACGAGCGGGTGCGTAAGGTTTACTGGGGTTATGCGCCGAATGAGAACTTAGGCAACGACGAACTGATCCGCGAAAATTATCAGGGTATTCGCCCGGCGCCGGGCTACCCGGCTTGTCCGGATCACACCGAGAAAGCGGTTCTCTGGCAACTGCTGGATGTGGATAACACCGTCGGCATGAAGCTTACGGAGTCTTACGCCATGTGGCCGGGCGCGTCGGTCTCCGGCTGGTACTTCAGCCATCCGGACAGCAAATATTTCGCCGTGGCGCAAATTCAGCGCGACCAAGTGGACGACTACGCCGCTCGCAAGCACATGCCGGTGGACGACGTCGAACGCTGGCTGGCACCGAATTTGGGGTATGACGCCGACTAACCTTGTCACCGCTGGGCGCGGGGGCTTTCTGGATCGCTCCCGTTTCCCAGCCATCGTGACCGGCCACGAAGTGCCGGATCGCGCGGCCGTCCGCCGGGATACGTTTCTCCCTTGCGTTTTTCTGTTCAACCGCACGGGTCAACGGCACCGTACCGGTTAGCCGCCCTTTCTTCTCCCGATGCCGGTTCCCTGATAGCCAAATGATATAATGAGAATTGTTATCACCTTTATTGCTGGCGATGTCCGCGAATGCTAAGGTGAGGCTACGAATCATTTTCCCGGCATTTACCCCGCAAAGCCGGCCTGATGGTGGCTCTGAGCATGATCAACCTCTCTTCTCCTGCGACGTCGGCGCGTCGTTTTTCCATCGAGGATTTTCTGGACTTCGGCGAACGCTATGGCATTGACTACCGTTTCCCAGCTCTTGGCGCGAGCGGCGGACGTCACCGTGAGAAGCAGACGGTGGTTCAGGGCGACGTCGAGGAAATGGTGTTGCCGTCCGGCATTTGCCTGACTAACTCGTCCATTGAGGTGCTGCAACCGTATGACACCACCTCGCTACTGAGTTCCCCGTTATATACGCTGGTGGTATTGGAAGGCCGGGTAAATATTCAGCTCAATACCCAGGAGTTTGTCGTGTGTTCCGGTATGGCTTTTAGTACACGGCTGGGGGAGCAATGGGTGATGAAGGCTAGCCACCGTATTGAGCGCTCGCTCAGAACGCTGTCCCTGGGAATACACCCTGAACGGGTAGAGCCTACGCGGGCCGTCTCTTCGCTATTGCAGCGCTGGGAGCATATTCAGGCACCGGCGTTTGTCTGGCCGGTGCCGGATTACCTGCTGATGGGGTTGCAGCATATTCTGTATCAACCGATGGCGGCTTTACCACGGCAACTGATGCTGGAGGGCGCACTGTTGCAACTGCTTGGCAGCGTATTCTGCCGTGTGGATGCGTTGCCGGGGTGTCAGGTAAAACGGGCAGTGTCGTCATCCAGCGAGCGCTGCCGCCTTGAAAATATTCGCCAGCGGCTGCGGCAGAGCCCGGAGCAACCTTACACGCTGCCGGCGTTGGCGCAGGCCGCCGCCATGAGTGTTACCAGCTTCAGAAACAAGTTTCGGCAGCAGTATGGCATCTCGGTGTTTGACTATTTGCGCGAGTGCCGGTTGTCGCTGGCGCATCGCTATCTGGCGTTGGGGTATCCGGTACAGCAGGCGGCCTGGCTGTCCGGTTATCAGCATGCCACCAATTTTGCCACGGCGTTCCGGCGCCGCTATGGTATCGCCCCCAGCGAGGTACGGTTCAGCATCCAAGGATGAACCGTTCATTGGGGTCAGCTTATCGGTAGGATCATGTTTGTTTTTTCTCATACGTAACCTGTCATTGCGCATAGCCGCTGCAGTTTTAAAAACGGTAATAATTCTTATTTGCAAAAATACAGCGCGGTGGAGAAACGCATGTTCAGAAAAACACAACTGGCTTTGATGGTGGGATATCTTACCGGGGGATTTGCCGCTTCGGCGATGGCTGCGGATGCGGTGAAGAGCGCGTCATCGGCGGAACTGCCGCAAAACGAAACTATCGTAGTGACGGCGCCGACACAGAGCGGCGCGACCAAACTGGCAACGCCGGATATCGAAACCCCGCAGTCGGTTTCCATTGTGACGCGCGAACAGGCGCAAGAGCAGGGGGCGACCAGCGTGCGTCAGGCGGTCAGCTATACGCCGGGCGTCTACAGCAACCAGATCGGTGCTTCCAATCGTTATGACTATATGGTGTTGCGCGGTTTTTCGGACGGCAGTCTGGATAACGTCTATCTGGACGGGCTGAAATTGATGGGCGACACCAACTCCTTCAGTTCGCTGGTGATCGACCCCTGGTTCCTCGACAGTATTGAGGTGGTGCGCGGCCCGGCGTCGGTATTGTATGGACGTGCCTCCCCCGGCGGTATTGTGGCGCTCAATTCGCGCCAGCCCTCGTTCGAGCGCAGCGGCCAGATCCGGCTTTCCGCCGGCAATAACGGGCAGCGCAGCGCCGCGTTTGACGTCACCGGGCCCGTTGATGATAACGAGCGGCTGGCGTTCCGCCTCGACGGGTTGGTGCGCGAGGCCGATACCCAATTCGGCCCACTTAAAGAGAAGCGTTATGCGCTGGCGCCGAGCCTGACGTGGCGCGTCTCCGACCGGACACGTCTGGAGCTGATGGCCTACTTCCAGCATGACCCCGATGGCGGTAGTCACTCCGGTTTGCCTTATGAGGGCACCGTCGTTGAGCACAATGGCCAGAAGATTTCGAACACCTTCTATGAAGGCGAAGAGAATGATGAAAAGTTCGATCGCAAGCAAACGATGGTGGGTTATAACTTCGAACACCGTTTCGACAACAGCTGGTCGGTACGCCAGAAGCTGCGTTATCTCAACAGCGATGTGACGCTGAATCAGGTTTATGCCTACGGCTGGAGCAGCGGCAATACTCTGAACCGCTATTACTCCGGCGGGGAAGAGTCGCTGTCGGCGGTGACGTTGGATAATCAACTGGATGGCAGTTTCGATACCGGCCCGCTGGGCCATCGCGTATTGGTGGGGATCGACTATCAGCAGCGCGACAATGATGTGACCTGGTATTCGGGGACATTCCCGGTCATTGATGCGTTTAACCCAGTCTACGGCGCATCGTCGACCTACATGGGGCTTTCAACCCTGGGAACGCATAAGCTGCGTCAGACCGGCGCTTACCTCCAGGATCAGATGTCCTGGGACAACTGGCGTTTCACGCTGGGCGGCCGCTACGACACCGTCAGGCTGGAGAGCATTGACAAGCTGAACGGTGCCGACGATGCGATGGATCGAAACCACTTCAGTTCCCGTGCCGCATTGCTTTACCTGTTCAACAATGGCATTGCGCCTTACGTCAGCTATTCCACCGCTTTCACGCCGACCAGCTTTACCGATGCCGACGGCAAATTGCTGGAGCCGATGAAGGGCCAGCAATGGGAAGCCGGGCTGAAATTCCAGCCTGAAGGCTCGAAGAGCCAGTACAGCGCGTCGGTGTTTCGCATCAACCAGAAAAACATCGCCACCAAAGTGCAGCCGACCGACCCTTATACCTCGATCGGCGAAATCGAATCGCAAGGGGTAGAGCTGGAAGCGGTCGGTCATATTACCGATAGCCTGCGCGTGCAGACGGCCTATACCTACACCGATATCCGCTACAAGAAGAGCAGCCTGACCGAGCAGGGCAAACAGGCGGTGTATGCGCCGCGCAATCAGGTCAGCACCTGGGCCAGCTACGATGTTCATCGCGGCCCGCTGGATGGACTGACCCTCGGCGCCGGGGTGCGTTACGTCAACGGCATTACGACGGATCGCGCCAATACTTACCGGTTGCCGTCCTACACGCTGGTGGATATGGCGATCGGCTATGATCTGTCGAAAGTCGGCCTGAAAGGGTTGAGCACGCAGCTTAACGTCAACAACTTGACCGACAAGCGTTATATCGCCGCCTGTAATTCGCTGGAGTTCTGTTACTTCGGCGCGGAACGCAGCATCGTCGCCAGTGTGTCGTATGCCTTTTGACCGGTGAGGTGCAAAACCGTCACACGCCGGCAGCTTTCATCACAAGGTGATAATCGCAGGGAAGAGTAAAACGTCCGCGCCAGGGATGGCGAGGTTCGTGCTGATAGGGAGTCACTGGCGGTGCCTGTACGTTCCATCCATTATCGTCGCTTGCCGCACGTCGTCAGGAACGTTACGGGCCCAGCGGATGGTGTTCGCATAGAAAGTCGATAAAAGCGCGCAACTTGGGCAGCATATGGCGGTTATCCGGCCACAACAGGGAAAAGTGCCCGCCGGTCGTGGTATGCGCCGTCAATAGCGCAGTGAGTCGCCCGTCCTGTAGTTCCTGTCTGACGGCGAAGTCCGGGACATAAGCAATCCCCAGCCCTTGTATCGTGGCTGAAAGCTGAGCTTCCAGATTGGAAAACACCAGTTTTTCCGACAGGGCGGCCATGGTGACGCCGGGGATGTCCCACTGCATCAACTGCCCGGTACGGGAAAAACGGTAGTGCAGACAGCGGTGTTGGCTTAGCTGTTGCGGTGTCGTCGGCGCACCATAGCGTTGTAAGTAGTCCGGTGCGGCGACCAGCAACAGACGATAGCTGCCCAGCCGTCGGCTACGGAGTTGTGAATCCTCCAGCGTACCGCTGCGGATGGCCACGTCCACGCCTTCGCCGATCACATCCACCAGCCGATCGGTAAAATCCAAATCCAGTTCGATGTCAGGATAGTGGGACACAAATTGCGGCAGGCTCGGCAGCAGCATGCGATAGCCGATAGCGGGCAGGCTGATGCGTAGCCGCCCTGCGGGGTTGCCGGTGAGCTGCGCCAGCGCGAATTGCGTTTCTTCGAGGTCGACGGCGATGCGTCTGGCTCGCTCATAGAACAGTTGTCCTTCATCCGTCAGGCTGAGCTGCCGGGTACTGCGGTTCAGCAACCTGACGCCCAGCGCGCTTTCCAGCCGGGCCACGCTTTTGCCGACGGCGGAGGCGGAGATCCCCAGCCGCTCCGAGGCGCTGGCAAAGCTGCCGCTTTCCACCGCTTTCACGAAGGCCATCATACCGCTCAAACTTTCGATACCGTTCATTCCGGATTTTTTGTCCTGTCATTGGGGATTTTCAGGGTATTTTTGCCATTAACCCGCCGTTTTATCCTGTCAGCCTATCACAAATGAATGAGGGCATTGGGTAATGAAAGTGGGATCACAGGTCAGGTTTAGTCGTGCGGGTTCGCTGGTGGCCGTCTGCATGGCGAGCAGCATTTTGCCGCTCAATTTTACCGGCGGCATACTGGCGATCCCGGCGATTGCCCATGAGATGGGCGGGCCGCCGCAGGCGCTGAATTGGGTATCGAATGCGTTTATATTGGCGTTCGGCAGTTTGCTGATGACGATGGGATCGCTGGCGGACAACCACGGTCGCAGGCGGCTATTTATTGTGGGCGTGGTGGTTTTTACCTGTGCATCGCTGTTGATCGGTTTTTCGCCCAATATCCTGATACTGGATCTCTGGCGTGCGGTACAAGGGGCTGCCGGTGCTGCCATGCTGGCAGGCGGTGGGGCGGCGCTGGCGGATGCGTTTGAGGGGTCGGCAAGGTTACGCGCGTTCGGCATGCAGGGCACCAGTTTCGGCATTGGACTGTCGTGCGGGCCGGTACTGGCCGGTTATCTGGTTGAGCAGGGCGGATGGCGCAGTGTTTTCCTGTTGTCGGTATTGATCGGCGGGCTGGCGACGTTGGCGGGAAAACGCTGGATGCGGGAGTCGAGCGCCGCGCGGCCCAATCCACTGGATCTGCCCGGTATTCTGCTGTTCAGCATGGCGCTGGCGCTAATGACCTGGGGGATTTTGCAGGTGGCGTCGTCAGGGTGGGGGGCGCCGTTGGTACAGTTGTTGCTGGGCGGCAGCCTCTGTTGTTGGGTGGCGTTCGTGGTGATGGCGCGACGTTCCCCGTTTCCCATGTTGGATTTGTCGCTGTTTCGCTATCCGGCGTTTATCGGCGTCCAGCTTCTGCCGGTGGCGACTTGTTACTGCTTTGTGGTGTTATTGGCGCTGCTTCCCGCCCGTTTTATGGGCGCTGAAGGGCTTGATAGCATGACGACGGGGCTGTTTATGGTGGCGTTGTCCGGCCCGATGCTGGTGGTGCCGGGACTTGCCGTATACCTGACGCGCTGGGCCGCGCCGGCTCGCTTGTGCTGCCTGGGGTTGGTGCTTGCGGCGGCGGGTCTGTACGCGCTGAGCGTCAGCGAACGGCATGTGATGACATTGCTGTCGATGTTGGCGATCGGTATTGGTGCCGGTTTACCCTGGGGGCTGATGGATGCGCTGTCCGTCAGCGTGGTTCCGCGCGATCGCGCCGGGATGGCGACCGGTATTTTCAGTACAGTGCGAGTTGCCGGAGAAGGCATCACGTTGGCGACGGTATCGACCTGTCTGGTGGCGCTGATGAGTGGGCAACTGACGAACTCGAATGACGCCGCCCTGGCCGATATCCGCTATTTGGTCAGCGGCAATGCGTCGTTATTGCAGTATATGCCGCTGGCGTATTGGCGGACGATCTATCTGCACGCTTTCAATCAACTGATGGTGCTGTTGTCGGCTGTGACTTTGCTATCGGCGCTATTGATCCATGTCTGTCTGAATCGACGTTCGTCATCCATTCATTCGCCTGTTGTATCGGCGGCGGAAGATGAGGCGTCGTGCTGAAAACAGCGATCTTGTCCTGCCAACGGCGTGCTAAACACCGAGGGTTATTGATCAGGCCAGAAGTTTTGAAAAATTTCCGGCCCAAGCGCCCATGAGACCACTTAAGAACGGATAAACTGTCACAATAGAGGAATGACCCTGCCGGCCTGAGCCCGCTGGACAGATCCTTTTACCGGGCGTCGCCGTCACGGTGAACCGATTTCCTTTGACTGATGGAGTATTTGTTCTGTGTTGACGCTGTTGCACCTGTTGTCGGCCATCGCGTTGTTGGTCTGGGGAACGCATATCGCCCGTACCGGGATTATGCGGGTTTATGGCGCACGGTTGCGGCGAGCGATAAGCGCTAGCGTCAGCCACAAACCGCTGGCATTTCTTGCCGGGTTGGGGGTGACGGCGTTGGTGCAGAGCAGTAACGCCACGGCATTGCTCACGACCTCGTTCGTCTCTCAGGGGCTGATTGCTCTGACGCCGGCGCTGGTGATTCTGCTGGGGGCGGATGTCGGAACCGCACTGATGGTGCGCGTCATGACCTTCGATCTCTCCTGGCTTTCGCCATTGCTGATTTTTCTGGGCGTCGTCTTGTTTCTCAGCCGCAAACAGATGCCCGCCGGGCAGATAGGGCGCGCGGCAATCGGCTTCGGCCTGATTCTTCTGGCGCTGGAGTTGATTGTGCAGGCAGCGACGCCAATCACGCAGGCGGCGGGTGTCAAAGTCATGTTCTCCACGCTGACCGGCGATATTTTACTGGATGCGTTACTGGGGGCGCTGTTCGCTATCGTCAGTTATTCCAGTTTGGCGGCGGTATTGTTGACGGCGACGCTGACCGCCAGCCATGTGATTTCACTGGAAGTGGCGCTGTGTCTGGTGATTGGCGCCAATCTGGGCAGCGGCATTCTGGCGATGATCAATACCAGCGCGCAGGGTGCAGCGGCGCGTCGCGTCGCGCTGGGCAGCATGTTGTTCAAACTTATCGGCAGCCTGCCGGCGCTGCCGGCCATGGGGTATCTGGCTGACGGGTTGGCAATTACGGGCCTGTCGGATTCGGAGCTGGTGATCTACTTCCATTTGTCCTACAACCTGATTCGATGCCTGCTGCTGTTGCCGTTTGCCGAGAGTATGTCGAAACTGTGCAGTCATTTGATCGCGATGGAACAGGAGCTCGATCTCCGGGTTCGTCCGAAGCATCTGGACAACAGCGCACTGGAAACGCCGGCGCTGGCGCTGGCTAATGCGGCCAGGGAG
Organism: Musicola keenii; assembly: GCF_014855505.1. Classification (NCBI taxonomy): domain Bacteria; kingdom Pseudomonadati; phylum Pseudomonadota; class Gammaproteobacteria; order Enterobacterales; family Pectobacteriaceae; genus Musicola; species Musicola keenii. The sequence goes on from NZ_JAAWVW010000023.1 coordinate 19,003, forward strand.
ACGCTGCGCATGGGGGATATCGTCGAACAGATGTTGCTGCGCTTTCAGGGCGCGCTCCACGGTAGCCATCAGCAGATGCAGGGCATCCGGCGTCTCAATGAGGATCTGGATGTGTTGTACAACGCCATCAAACTCTATCTGGCGCAAATCGACCGGGTCGGCATACCGGATCACGAATCTCAGCGCTGGGCGGAAGTTATTGAAACGGCAATGGATATGGAGCAATCGGGCGATATCATCGAGCGCATCATCGATGACATCAACAATGATTCGCTCGGAGTACGGCGCAGTTTTTCTCTGGCGGGTATGAATGAGCTGAACGAACTGTATGCGTTGCTGGTGGAGAACCTTCGGTTGAGCATGTCAGTCTTCCTGTCCGGCGATAGCGTAGTGGCCAGGCGCTTGCGTCGTTCCAAACACCGCTTCCGCATTCTCAGCCGGCGGTATTCCCATTCTCATGTTGAACGGTTGCACCAGCAGAATGTGCAGAGTCTGGAAACCAGCTCGCTCCATCTGAGTATGTTGGGCGATATGAACCGCCTGAATTCGTTGTTTTGTTCGGTGGCATATAGCGTGCTGATGGCGTCTGAAGACGAAGATAACGAGCGGGAAGGGTCAACATTGTCACTGTAATCGCGACGTGGCGTGCTGGTGCGGAAATAAAACATCCGAAGCCTGTGATGGCTTCGGATGGCGGTGTCGGACGGTTTCCGGTCGAGAAACCGGCGCGTCATTCTTCGAACAAATTGCGGTGCAGCGTCTGTACCACTTGTTCGGCATCGCTGGACGGCACCAGAAAACACAGATTGTGAGTGCTGGCGCCGTAGCAGATCAGCCGGATGTTGAACGGCTCCAGTACGCCAAACACCTCCTTGCCCACGCCGCATGCCTGCGACAACTGGTTGCCGATCAGCGCTACCAGCGACAGGTTCTCCTCCACTTCCACCCGGCACAGGGACGACAGTTCCGTCAGCAGAGCGCTGGAAAGCAGGCTATCTCCGGTGGAGGTGGAGCCGGTGGTATCCAGCGTCAACGCCACGTTCACTTCCGAGGTGGTGATCAGATCCACTGAGATGTTATGACGCGCCAGAATGCTGAATACTTCTGCCAGGAAGCCGCGGGCGTGCAACATGTTCAGGCTGTGCAGCGTCAGCAGCGTCTGCTTGCGGCGTAGCGCCAGCGCGCGGAACAGTGGCGGATTCTCGGTTTGGTTGCATACCAGCGTGCCGCCGGCGGCCGGATCTTTGCTGGAACCGACGAATACCGGAATATCGCTGCGCACTGCGGGCAACAGCGTGGCCGGGTGCAGCACTTTAGCGCCGAATGTCGCCATCTCGGCGGCTTCTTCAAAGGTAATTAGATCGATGCGTTTAGCGGCGGGAACCACGCGCGGGTCGGTAGTGTAGATGCCGGGAACGTCGGTCCAGATGTCGATGCGGTTAACGCGCAACGCTTCTCCCAACAACGCGGCGGTGTAGTCGCTGCCGCCGCGTCCCAATGTGGTGGTGCGCCCTTTGGCTTCGCTGCCGATGAAACCCTGAGTTATGATCAGGTTGCCTTGCGCCAGACGCGGCTGCAACTGGCTTTGGGTGAGCTCGCCCAGCGCGTCGCAGTCTGGTTCGGCACGGCCGAAGCGGTCGTTGGTGCGCATGATTTTGCGAACATCAAACCATTCGGACGGTACGTTGCGCTCGCGCAGAATTTCCACGAACAGCAGGGTGGACATCAGTTCGCCGTGACTGACCAGTTCGTCGGTTAGCGCGTTGGAGGTGGCGAGCGCGGTGGCTTCCGACAGGCGGGCAACATTATCCAGCATGCGATCGATCTCTTCTCGAATCACATCCGGATGCGTCAGGCGATTGACGATGGCGTATTGGATCTGGCGGATTTTGTCCAGGTTTGCTGTTCGCTCTGCCGGTGCCAGTCCTTCAGCCAATGCCACCAACAGATTGGTGACGCCGGCGGAGGCGGAAAGCACGACGATACGCACGTTAGGATCAGTAAGAACGATGTCTGCGCTGCGGTTCATGGCGTCGAAGTCGGCGACGCTGGTACCGCCAAATTTGGCAATAATCAGGGTATTTTCAGTCGTTGTGGGCATTTCAAAAACCTCGTGTCAGGGGCGTAATTGTCATCATCGACAACAGCGGTCCGTAAATCAGCCTTGGCACAAGGAAAGAGCGGTAAGCAGGGAGCAGGCGTAGGAACACAGGCTACGATACACCCAGAAGCGCTCCACCTTGCTGAACGCTTTGAGCTTGCAAAGCGATGCTGGTGACAACCCAGGGGATTCAGCCCCTGCAGTCGACGGAATGCTCGCCGTGTCGTTCATTCCGCCTCGGCATCGCTCCCCCTGGGGTATCTTCTTACGGATTACGGTTCCTCCGATACCTTGCCTGGGCGATGCACCTCTTCTGGCTTGCGCAACGGGCGCGCAAGTAGGCTTTTACAAATAGCGGGTAACGGCACGACTGTCAATCATCAATGACCGGGGCTTTGGTATTTCGCAAGAAAAGGGCTTTCAAGCCTAGTGTTACGGGATACAATCGGGACAGAACTTACGGATTTATTCTTAACCTAAAGAGTAGTGTGATGAAAAATATCAACCCGACGCAAACCGCCGCCTGGCAGGCATTGCAGCAGCATTTTGCTGCCATGAACGAGGTCACTATCAGCGATTTGTTCGCCAAGGATGCCAACCGTTTCGACCGTTTTTCCGCCACGTTTGATGATCTGATGTTGGTGGATTATTCCAAAAACCGCATCACCGCAGAGACGTTGGAAAAACTGCAGGCGCTGGCGCGTGAAACTAATCTGTCCGGGGCGATCAGGTCGATGTTTTCAGGCGAAAAAATCAACCGTACCGAAGACCGCGCCGTATTACATGTCGCGCTGCGCAACCGTAGCAATACCCCGATTATCGTCGATGGTCAGGATGTGATGCCGGCGGTCAATGCCGTATTGCAAAAAATGAAGGCGTTCAGCGAGCGAGTCATCGGCGGCGACTGGAAGGGGTATACCGGCAAGGCGATCACCGATGTCGTGAACATCGGCATCGGCGGTTCCGATCTCGGCCCTTACATGGTGACTGAAGCGTTGCGTCCGTACAAAAATCACCTCGTCATGCACTTTGTGTCGAATGTCGACGGCACTCATATCGCCGAGACACTCAAGCGTGTCGATCCGGAAACCACGTTATTCCTGGTGGCGTCGAAAACATTCACTACCCAGGAAACCATGACCAATGCCCACAGCGCCCGCGACTGGTTCCTGAAGGCGGCGGGTGATGAAAAGCATGTCGCCAAACATTTTGCGGCGTTGTCCACCAACGGTAAGGCGGTCAGCGAATTCGGCATTGATATCGACAATATGTTCGAGTTCTGGGACTGGGTCGGCGGTCGTTATTCCCTGTGGTCGGCGATCGGGCTGTCGATTATTTTGTCTATCGGTTTTGACCATTTCGAGCAGTTACTGAGCGGTGCGCACGCCATGGATCAGCACTTTGCCACAGTGCCGGCGGAGAAAAACCTGCCGGTGCTGTTGGCGCTGATCGGCATTTGGTATAACAATTTTTTTGGCGCGGAAACTGAAGCGATTCTGCCCTATGACCAGTACATGCATCGTTTTGCCGCTTATTTCCAGCAAGGCAATATGGAGTCCAACGGTAAGTATGTCGATCGCAACGGTCAGGCGGTGGATTACCAGACCGGGCCAATCATTTGGGGCGAGCCGGGCACCAATGGTCAGCATGCGTTCTACCAGTTGATCCACCAGGGCACCAAGCTGGTGCCGTGTGACTTTATCGCGCCGGCACTCACTCACAACGCACTTAGCGATCACCACAGTAAGCTGCTGTCCAACTTCTTCGCCCAGACTGAAGCGCTGGCGTTCGGCAAATCCCGCGCGGAAGTGGAAGCCGAGTTTGCGGCGGCGGGCAAATCCGCCAAGGATGTCGAACATGTGGCCCCTTTCAAAGTGTTCGAAGGGAACCGCCCGACCAACTCTATCCTGCTGCGGGAAATCACGCCGTACAGCCTAGGTGCGTTGATCGCGCTGTATGAACACAAGATCTTCACCCAGGGCGCGATCCTGAACATTTTCACCTTCGATCAGTGGGGCGTGGAACTGGGCAAACAGCTTGCCAACCGTATCCTGCCTGAACTGCAGGATGAGAGTGCCGTCAGCAGTCATGACAGCTCCACCAATGGGCTGATTAATCGTTTCAAACAGTGGCGTGCCCACTAATCGATTGAGTCCGGCTAGGATGATAGGCTCCGTTTTCGGGGCCTGTTTTTTATCGAAAGCAGTGATGTGACGCATCGAATGTCGTCGATCAAGGTGGTTTTTAACAGAAATGTTATGGTTCACCCGATTACCGTTAAAGTGGCGATGGTATGATGCAACGCAGCCTAAAGCGGCCGGGGCGCCGGTGTATCGGCACCGACCTGTCAATTAATGAGCATGGAGGGGTGTATGCGGATTCGAGTTCTGATGGGGTTTTCTGCCGCAATGTTGTTGGCGGGATGCAGTACCACCAATGAATTGAGCGCAGCAGGGCAAGCGGTTCGCTTTACGGATACCAAACCGGGCAGTGAGTGCCAGCTGTTGGGGTCGGTGACGGGGACGCAGTCTAACTGGCTATCCGGCAGCGGCAATGAAGGCAGCTCCATGCGCGGCGCCGCCAACGATCTGCGTAATAAGGCCGCTGCGATGGGCGGTAATGTGATTTTTGGCATCAGCTCTCCTAGCCAGACCTTCCTGTCCAGCTTCGCGCCGCTGGACAGCAAAATGCAGGGGCAGGTGTTCAAGTGCCCCTGATGTCGTGAGGTTTTCCTGACCGGTTAATCCAGCGGCAGCGTCTAATGCTGCCGCATACTCAGCTCCAGCGGCGTTTTGCTGGCTTCACCACCAATTTCTCTGACCAGCCGCGGCACCAGATAACCCGACACTTGGGTCATTAACGTTTTGATCAGTGCTATCGCCTCGTCATCCGGCACCAAAAAATGTGCGGCTCCTTGCACTTTATCCAGCACATGCAGGTAGTAGGGCATGACGCCTGCATCGAATAAAGCATGGCTCAGATTCGCCAGCTCATCGGCCGAGTCATTGACTCCGCGCAGCAGGACGCTCTGGTTCAGTAGTGTGACGCCTGCCCGGCGCAGTCGTTGCAGCCCTTGCGCCAGTTCGGCATCGATTTCATTGGCATGATTGATATGGGTGACTAGCAGAATTTGCAGGCGGGATTGAGCCAGCCGCTGGCTTAACGTTTCGGTGATACGCGCCGGAATGACAACCGGCAACCGTGAATGAATACGCAGCCGTTTCAGGTGCGTTATTTGCTCCAGCCCGGTCAATAACCAGTCCAGTTCGTGGTCTTTGGCCATCAATGGGTCGCCGCCGGAAAAAATAATTTCGTCCAGTTCCGGATGCTGGTGGATATAGTCCAGTGCCTGCCGCCAGTTGGCTTTGCTGCCCTGGTTCTCCTGATAGGGAAAATGGCGGCGAAAACAGTAGCGGCAATTTACTGCGCAACCCCCTTTGACCAGCAGCAGCGCCCGATTGTAGTATTTGTGCAGCAATCCCGGCACGACGCTACGTTGTTCGTCCAGCGGATCGTTGGTGAATCCGGGCGCGAGCAGGAATTCCGCTTGTGAAGTGATCACCTGTTTTAACAGCGGATCGTCGGGATCGCCCGGCTGCATACGCGCCGCGAATGCGCGGGGGACGCGCAGGGGGAATAATTTCCGCGCTTCGTGTCCCTGAGACAGCAATGGATGGTCGCTAAGTGCCAGAAGTTGCAGTAATTCACCTGGATCGGTGATGACATCGGCGAGTTGTTGCAGCCAATCTTCTCCAGCTGCGGGTTTTCGGGTTATAATGTGTGCCATTTTTTGGCTAAGCTACCAGTATTAAGAGGACCAACATGGCGTCTTATAGTACCAACGAATTCCGTTCCGGTCTTAAAATCATGCAGGACGGGGAGCCGTGTGCGATCGTTGAAAACGAATTTGTGAAACCGGGCAAGGGACAGGCGTTCAACCGCGTCAAAATCCGCAAGCTGATTTCCGGTAAAGTGCTGGAAAAAACCTTCAAATCCGGCGACTCCGTCGAGGCGGCTGATGTGATGGACATGAACCTGACTTACCTCTACAACGACGGTGAGTTCTGGCACTTCATGAATAACGAAACTTTCGAACAGTTGGCCGCAGACGCCAAAGCTGTTGGCGATAACGCCAAGTGGCTGGTTGAGCAGGCTGAATGTGTGCTGACGCTGTGGAACGGCCAGCCGATCGCGGTGACTCCGCCGAACTTCGTTGAACTGGAAATTACCGAGACCGATCCGGGCCTGAAAGGTGATACGGCCGGTACTGGCGGTAAACCTGCAACCTTGACGACCGGTGCGGTAGTGAAGGTGCCGTTGTTCGTTCAGATTGGCGAAGTGATCAAAGTGGACACTCGCTCTGGCGAATACGTTTCCCGCGTGAAGTAATTCCCCGGTGAACCGCCGCAATCGCGGCGGTTTTTTTATCTCCCTGCCTGTTTTTCCCTGCCGCTGTTGAGTGGGTGACTGTCTGATAGCGTTTTTCCCCGTGGGGCGTAATAATGCCGCCTGACTCGTTAAGGAGAAGCCCTATGTCGCCATTGATTATTACCGTTTGTATGCTCAGCCTTAGTAACCTGTTCATGACCTTTGCCTGGTATGGGCATTTGCGTTATTTCAGCGGGCGCACCTGGATTGTGGCGGCACTGGTCAGCTGGGGGATCGCACTGTTTGAGTATCTGCTGCAGGTGCCGGCGAACCGCATCGGCTATCAGGTGGCATCGGCGGGCCAATTGAAAATTCTGCAGGAAGTGATCAGCCTGTCGGTTTTCATTCCGTTTTCCATCGTTATTTTGAAAGAACCTTTCCGAACCGATTATATCTGGGCCGGGTTGTGTCTCTTGGGTGCGGTATTTTTTATGTTTAGGGACAAGATTCTCGGCTGAAAAAATAAACAGATTATACCTGCCATGCTTCACGTTGCAGGGCAACATGCCAGCCAGTTGTCCTGTACTTTGACGTAGTAAAGATAGATGGTTTTTCACTATTCATGATGTCGTCGACGCGACGACAATAGCCGTGCTGTCTATTGGTAGGTGATAAAATAATAAAAATGAAATGCAATTTTAACTATTATTCGTAACGTTTTATCTGATCGGTTGATTATTTTTTACTGCGGTCAGGTGGTGGGAAACGAGTTATTTCTCCCGTTTCGAAAACATTATGTTTTGTCGTTGTTAATCATTTATCAAATCTATTTTATCCCTTGTCGTTATGGTGTATGAATTTGCTCCTGTGGCTCGTCAAATATGTCTATTTTTCCTATCAGGATGTTGCAGACGATTATTTTTAGTGCCGACATGTGACGTGATAAATCGATGGCTTTCATTCGCGCGGGGAATAAAAAATCGCCATGGGGGAAACGGTAGGGAACAATAATAAAAACGGCCTACATATGCAGGCCGTTGAGCAGGGTTACGGTTCGTTTTACAGCGTTACGATGCTAATTAAGGTCACTACAGTCAAAATAGCGGCCAAACCGTAAAATACCCACTTCCCGGCTGGGACGTGGATTTTCAGATCGTGCATGGCGTGATGCATACGGTGCAGGCCGCACCACAGCGGCAACACGATCATCAGCAGCAGGAATGCGCGGCCGATGAAGCTGTGGCTGAAGGCCGCGATGCGTTCATAGGCCAGTGCGCCGGGGAACAGACCCAACGGCAACAGTAAGCCGATCAGCAGGATGATCACCGGAGAGAAAATGGCGCTCCACATGCCGCCGGCACCGAACAGCCCCCAGAATGGTGGTTCATCGGAACGTTTTGGTTTCTGATTAATCACGTTATTCCTCCCGCTCAGAACAGCAAGGCGATGGCCAGCACCGCCAGAGTGACGACGACAGTAACGGCCCACAGCCCTTTGATAATCGGTTCCGGCGCCATTTTTTCATCGTTGACGATGACAATAGATGCCTTCGGCGCCAGATCGAACCAAGTTTTGGTATGCAGTATCGCCGCCAGCAGCGCCACCAGGTTGATCAGCAGCACCAGCGGGCTTTGCAGGAACGACACGAAGTGGCTCCAGCCTTCCGGACCGCCTTTCAGTGAAGATACGCCGTACAGCAGAACGATGCTGAACCACACGGCCAAAACGGCAGTACCTTCGCGCAACATGTAGAAGCGATAGAACCCGAGCTTCTGCCACCAGGTAGGCGTCATGCCGCGGACATACGCTTTACGTTTGGTTGTCATTATTTTGCCTCCCTCCCTTATTGTGGTTTCAGCATGGCGATCATGAAGTCTTTGGCACTTTCCACTTTGCCTTGCTGAATGGCGGCTGCGGGATCAACATGCTTCGGACACACTTCGGAGCAGTAACCGACGAACGTACAGCTCCAGACGCCGTTGTCACCGTTCAGCATAGGCATACGCTCTTTCTTGCCGTGGTCGCGGCTATCCAGATTGTAACGGTGCGCCAATGTAATGGCGGCCGGGCCGATGAATTCCGGGTTCAGGCCGAACTGCGGGCAGGCGGCATAGCACAGGCCGCAGTTGATACACCCCGAAAACTGGTGGTATTTGGCCATCTGCGCCGGAGTTTGCTTGTTGGTGCCCTGCTCCGGTTTGCGATCGTTGCCGATGACGTAAGGTTTGATGGCTTCCAGACTCTCGATGAAATGAGTCATGTCCACCACCAGATCGCGTTCGATCGGGAAGTTGCCCAGCGCTTCGATTTTCATGCCGCCGGCATAGTCGCGCAGGAAGGTTTTACAGGCCAACTTCGGCACATTGTTGACCATCATGCCGCAAGAGCCGCAGATAGCCATACGGCACGACCAGCGGTAGGAGAGGTCTGGCGCCAGGTTGTCCTTGATGTAGCCCAGCGCGTCGAGCAGTGAGGTTTCACGGCTGTATGGCACGCTATAGGTTTCGAAGTGCGGCGCGTTGTCCTGTTCCGGATTGTAGCGCATGACTTCCATTTTCAGGGTTTGCAACTCAGCCATTCGCTTGCTCCTTCTTGTTTTTCTCCTGAGCTTCAGCCTCTGCACCGTAAACACGTTCGGCTGGCGGCAGCTTGGTGATCTTCACGTCGCTGTATTCCAGACGCGGCGCGCCTTCCGGGTTGTAGTAAGCCAGGGTATGTTTCAGGAAGTTCACGTCATCGCGTTTGGTGCAGCCTTCATCCAGACGTTGGTGCGCGCCGCGTGATTCGCGACGATTGATAGCGGAATGCGCCATACATTCGGCAACGTCCAGGCTATGGCCCAGCTCGATGGTGTAGAGCAGATCGGTGTTGAACACGCTGGAGTGATCGGTAATTTTCACTCGTTTGAAGCGCTCTTTCAGCTCGGCCAGCTTGTCGACGGTTTTCTGCATCAACTCGGTGGTACGGTAGATGCCGCAGCCTTCTTCCATGGACAGACCCATTTCGTCACGGATTTTGGCCCAGCTTTCAGTACCTTCCTGCTTCATCAGCGTGTGCAGACGCTGTTCTACATCGCGGGCTTGCGCGTCGAGGGCGCTACTGTTGGCCGGCGTGGCTTCACGGGAGCGCTCTACTGCTTTCTCGCCCGCTACGCGGCCGAAGACCACCAATTCCGCCAGTGAGTTGGAACCCAGACGGTTGGCGCCGTGCAAACCGACAGAGGAACATTCGCCGGCGGCGAACAGACCCTTGATACGGGTTTCACACTGCTGGTCGGTTTCGATACCGCCCATGGTGTAGTGCGCGGTCGGACGGATGGGAATCGGCTCTTTTACCGGGTCTACGCCCACGTAAGCTTTCGCCAGTTCGCAGATGAACGGCAGACGCTCTTTCAGCTTTTTCTCACCCAGGTGGCGCAGGTCGAGGTACACGACATCGCCCAGCGGCGTGGAGATGGTGCGCCCGGCGCGCCATTCGTGCCAGAACGCCTGGGAGACTTTGTCGCGCGGGCCGAGTTCCATGTATTTGTTTTTCGGTTCGCCCAGCGGAGTTTCCGGCCCGAGGCCGTAGTCCTGCAGATAACGGTAGCCGTCCTTGTTGACCATGATACCGCCTTCGCCGCGGCAGCCTTCAGTCATCAGGATACCGGAACCCGGCAGGCCGGTCGGATGGTACTGAACGAATTCCATATCGCGCAGCGGTATACCGTGGCGGAACGCCATACCCATACCGTCTCCGGTCACGATGCCGCCGTTGGTGTTGTAGCGGTAAACGCGGCCGGCGCCGCCGGTTGCCATCACGACGGCGTTGGCGCGGATCTGAACCAGCGAGCCTTCCATCATGTTGATGGCGACAAGCCCGCGGGCATGGCCGTCATCCACCAGAATATCCAGTACGAAATGTTCGTCGAAGCGCTGGATCTGCGGGTATTTGATCGAGGTCTGGAACAACGTGTGCAGCATGTGGAAGCCGGTTTTGTCCGCAGCGAACCAGGTACGTTCGATCTTCATGCCGCCGAAGCGACGCACGTTGATCGAACCGTCCGGTTTACGGCTCCACGGGCAGCCCCATTGCTCCATCAGGGTCATCTCGTGCGGACAGTTCTGCACGAAATGCTCAACCACATCCTGCTCACACAGCCAGTCACCGCCTGCCACCGTATCGTGGAAGTGGAAATCAAAGCTGTCATGATCTTGAGCGACCGCTGCCGATCCACCTTCGGCGGCCACAGTGTGGCTACGCATCGGGTAGACTTTAGAGATCAGCGCAATTTTGAGTTGGGGATTAGCTTCAGCAGCTGCAATAGCTGCACGTAAACCTGCTCCCCCGGCCCCGATAATGGCCAAATCGGCATTAAAGGTTTGCACTGCATTCCTCCAGTTACTTAAGTTAAATAAATTAATTAAGAAAATAATATGGGTTAAAACAGTGCCCTTAATATTTTCCGTTTAATTTTCAAAGCATCAAGTCAGTTAAAAAATGTCAGAGTATCAAATACTAAGCTATTAATACTCTTTTTTTGTATGGGAATGATTATAGCGATTCATTATCGTCTGAAATTTGATGTGATCCATCATTTTGCTGTTTTTTAATAATTCATAAGAAATAATCGGTAAAACATGATGGAAAATGTGATTCAGGTAAAAATGGCACTTTTATTTCTTTAATAATAGGTTAGTTGCCGATATGGGAAAATCTTCAACTGGATATACCCTAAATAATTCAGGTGACGGGAAGAGGGCAAGTGAATGAATCCCGATATGCTTACTTCAGTCAGTGACTCGGGTGGGCAAACGCCGCTCACACACCGCCAACTTGACGCATGATGGGGGTAATTGTGGGTATGCCGTATGCCGAGCGCGTGTTTATTATGCCGCGACGTTTAGCGAATGTTTCGTTGTAAAACTTGCCGCTACGCCGTGATTCGATGCCCGGCAGCATGGCCCTCTAATTATGTGCCCGCTAATCTCTGGTACCGTCGTAGCGTTGTCTAATTCGTCGACACGGTGGATTGTCTGGCCCCTATGATGCGGGTAGACTGCACCTCCGTTTGATTAGGAGTAAACCATCATGAGCGAAACGGTAAGCTGGCAGCCCAGTGCTCCGATTGCCAATCTGTTGAAGCGTGCGTCCATCATGAAAGAAATTCGTCGCTTCTTCTCTGATCGCGGGGTGTTAGAGGTGGAAACACCAGCCCTAAGTCAAGCGACGGTCACGGACATTCACCTATTTCCTTTCCAGACCCGTTTTGTCGGCCCCGGTGCAGCGGATGGCATCGAGCTCTACATGATAACCAGTCCCGAATACCACATGAAGCGCCTGCTGGCGGCCGGCAGCGGCCCTATCTATCAGCTGTGTCGCAGCTTTCGCAATGAAGAGTCCGGTCGTTTCCATAATCCGGAATTCACCATGCTGGAGTGGTATCGCCCTCATTATGATATGTACCGCCTGATGAACGAGGTGGATGATCTGCTGCAGCAGGTGCTGGAGTGCGAGAGCGCCGAGATGCTTTCCTATCAGCAGGCGTTTCAGCGCCATCTGGCGGTCGACCCGCTGTCCGCCGACAAAGCGCAACTGCGCGACGTGGCGGAAAAGCTGGGCGTCGGCGATGTCGCTTGTCAGGAAGAGGATCGCGATACGTTGCTGCAGCTGCTGTTCACCGTGGGAGTGGAGCCTCACATCGGGCGTGACAAGCCGGCATTCGTCTACCATTTCCCGGCGACGCAGGCCGCACTGGCCGAAATCAGCACCGAAGATCACCGGGTGGCGGAGCGCTTCGAGGCCTACTTCAAAGGGATCGAACTGGCGAACGGTTTTTGCGAACTGACCGACAGCCACGAACAGCGTCAGCGGTTTGAACAGGATAACCGTAAGCGTGCAGCGCGTGGCCTGACGGTACAACCGATCGACGAACACCTGCTCTCGGCGTTGAGCGCCGGGATCCCGCCCTGTTCCGGCGTGGCGTTGGGGGTAGATCGTCTGATTATGCTGGCGCTGAATGCAGAGTCCATCGGCGATGTTATCGCGTTTACCGTAGAACGCGCCTGATATACCGTTCTTTTTGTTGTCTGCCGCAGAAAATCACGGAAGCCGTTGCTTACCGTGGTTTTCTTTTTGCTGAAAGGCTATAACCCACCGGCAGTGCGAGTTGAGGCTGCGGCATTGCGCCCGACGATTTGCACCGAATCCATCTGTACCTGGAACGGCGGGAACGGCATCACCAGGTTGTGCTGGCGATAACTTTCCAGAATCAACTGATGCAATTCGTGGCGCAGCGGCATGCGGTGGCCCATTTCTGCGGCGAAGATACGCAATTCGAAAATCTGGATGCCCTGGCGCAGATCCACCAGAAAGACCTCCGGCGGCGGGTTGTCCAGCACCAGCGAGCAGCGTTGCACTGCGTCTAACAGCAGCGCGGTAACATCCTGCGTATTGGCGTCGGCGGGTGCGGGGATAGTCAGGACGACGCGAGTTACCGAGTCGGACAGCGACCAGTTGATGAATTGTTCAGTGATGAACGCTTTATTGGGGACGATGATCTCTTTGCGATCCCAGTCGGAAATCGTCGTGGCGCGGGTATTGATACGCATCACGCTGCCGGTCAGGTCGCGGATGGTGACGGTATCGCCGATACGAATCGGCTTTTCGAACAGGATGATCAGGCCGGAGATAAAGTTGGCGAAGATCTCCTGCAGCCCGAACCCCAACCCCACACCCAGCGCGGCGACCAGCCACTGTAACTTCGACCATTCGATGCCTATCATGGAGAATCCCATCAGGCCGCCCACCAGAATCAGCAGGTATTTGCTGACGGTGATAATGGCGTAACCGGTGCCGGGCGACAGCTCGATATGCTGCAAAACCGCCAACTCCAGCAACGCGGGCAGGTTGCGCACCAATTGGGCGGTGATGATGAAAATCAGTGTGGCGATCAGCAATGCGCCGAGAGTAATCGGCTGGATACTGTCGACGCCTTTCACCGAACTGGTGACATTCCACAAACTGATGTTTTCCATAAAGGCGAAGGCGGAATGGATTTCCGACCACAACACGATCACCGAGACCAGGGCCATCAGCGTCAGAATCGAGCGTACCAGTTTCAGCGATCTGGCGCTGATGGCGTCCAGATCGACGACCGGCTCTTCAATATTGTCGACGCCGGATTCATAGGCTGTTTGATCTTCTTCGCCGCGGGCGCGCGCCGCCAGAATTTCCGCCCGGCGCTGCCTGGCGCGGTCGAACGCGATGCGGCGGCGCTGAATCAGCATCCAACGCCGGATGATGTGATACACCACCAGCAGGAAGAACCAGATGGCGACCGAGGTTTCCAGCCGGGCCAGCAGCGCTTGCGAGGTGGTCAGATAGCCAAGGCAGGCAGCCAGCGCAGCGAAAAGGGGAATACAAATCAATAAGTTCCACATCGCCCGGTTGATGGGATTCTCACCGGAGCCTTCTTTATCCAGATAAAGCGGGATCCCGGCGCGTTTCAGCCCGGTAGTGACCAGACTTAGCGCCATGCACAGCAGGACAAAGCACAGTCGCCCCAGCGAGCCGGAGAACTCCCGATCATTGAGGTTATCGAAGGTAATCAGCGCCATGATCAGCGGAACGATAAAGCCGATGGAGAGTCGGTAGTAGCGCATGGCGCGCGCCACCTGTCGCGGCGGCCAGCCGAAATGCACGATGAACAAACCCTGCCGGTGAGCGAAGGACGCACTGATCATCACTACCCACATCAGGGGGACGGTGGCGGTCACACTGTCGCCGATGGCGACGGCCACCGGATAGGGCCAGGCGTTTTGCAGGCCATATCCCAACGCCGCCCAGAGCACCGGCAACGGAATCGCCACCATTATTGACCAGAACACGGTGCGCAGCGTCAGCATGAAGTAGTCCAACGTCACTTTGCCGACCCGGCTACTGGCCCGTTCCAGAAACGCATGGTAGTGGCGGCGGGAACTGATGCTGAGCCCGACCAGCAGCAATGCGCCCAGCAACGGCAACAGCGAGCCGCTACTGGTAAACATCATGAGGAGCGCGCCGCTCAGTTGTGTCAGCGTATCCAGCGACAACAGCCGGGAGAGGTCGTGCAGCAGTTCGAGCGGGTAGGCGAAACCGACGGGATCCACATCCGCGACCCAGAACAGATAGCGGTGGGCGGCGTCGCGAATTTCGTTAAGCGCGTCCTCCAGCTGGTTGCTGGCGACTTTCAGTTTGGTCAGCTCCAGAATCTGCGTATCGCAACCGGACATCAGCGAGGTCAGCAGATCGCGCTGGGTGCGCCGCTGATCATTGAATATTTTCTGCTGTGCGGCAGAGAGCGTTGCGTTGCCGTCTACAGAGGCTGGCGCGTCCTGGCTCTGCCGGTTCAGCAGATCCTCATAATGCAGACGCTGGGCCCGTAACTGAGCCATTTCACCGTCCAGCCGTTGAGATTTGGGCATTTCCGGTAGCCGCGCCACCTGCGCGCGCAGCGTTTCTCCCAGTGCCGGAGAGGCGCCCAACCACTGCGCTTGTTCACGCAGGGTGCCGAGCGCCTGACGCACTTGCAGCGTTTGCGCCGTGGTCTGCCGTTGCTGGGCGGCGATCTGATCGATGCGCTGCGCCTGCTGGTTGAGCGCCACGGAGAGCTCGCGGTTGAGCTGCAACTGGCGGGAAATGGCTTCCGGCAGCTCGCCCTCCTGTTCCGCCAGCAGTTCGGTACGCTCCAGCGCCTGCTCGGCTTCTTTCTGACGTAGGGTATTCAGCGTGCTGCGCAGCGACTGTAATTGGTTATCCAGCCGGTCGCGGCGTTTTTTGTAGAGATCGGCCCGCAGGCGCGAGAGTTCCTGTCGATTACTGGCAGAGAGTTGTTCCAGCTCCAGTTCATTGACCCGGCTTTTACGCAGCGACAGTTCCGTTTGCAACGCGGCGGCCTGCGCTTGCCCCAGCGCGGTGGTCGGCGAGCCCAGCGCCTGCACGCGGCGTTCCACATCGCTCAGGGCGCGGTTGGCTTCCGTTTGCTGTTGCGGCAGTTGGGTCAACGAATCGCTGATTTCACGCAGTCGATCCTGCTCCTGCTGGAGTTGACGGCTTTGTTCCAGCAACTGGCTGCCGAACTGGACAATCAGTTGTTCCAGTTCATTGACGGATTGGGTTTTGGGCAATGACGGCGGTTTATTTTCCTCCGCCATCAATTGCTGGCGCAGGTCCTGCATCAACCGGGGAAAATCGTCGATGATGCGCTGGTATTGATCTGCGCGTTGGCGGGTTTCCCGACGATCATCCAGCAACCGCAGTGCGGACTGCAGTTCCCGGATGATATCTGCCTGGCCGGGGGCGTCTTTATTGGCTTGCGCCTGTTGAAGCTCCTGCTGCAACTGCGCTTCGCCGGGCTCGGAGGCCGCCAGCGACGTGGTTGATAACAGGCATCCCAACAGGAAAATCAGGATCAGACGCACGGCTGGCCTCCTCGTGATGGCGATGACGGGGTCAGGGGGTATGTTGGCGGTAGTCGCTGCCGTTGATGGGGGACGAATCAGCCGGTGTTAACGCTTCAGCCAGCGCTTCGCCCATCCGGGTGGTACTTTGGCTGGCAAGCCCAGGCATCAACTGCACGTGGCCTGGTGAAAAGAGATTGATCACCGTGGAGCCTAGCCGGAAACGACCCATCTCATCGCCTTTTTCCAGCACGACGGCGTCTTCGCCTTCCGGCGGGTAAGCCCAGCGCTTGATGATGCCTTCGCGCGGCGGCGTAACGACCCCGGCCCAAACGGTTTCGATACTGCCGACGATGGTCGCGCCCACCAGAATCTGCACCATTGGCCCAAACGGCGTATCAAACAGACAGATAACCCGTTCATTCCGGGCAAACAGATTGGGAACGTTTTCCGCCGTGAGCGGATTAACGGAAAACAGATCGCCCGGCACATAAATCATGTCGCGCAGTACGCCGTCGCACGGCATATGCACGCGGTGGTAATCACGCGGCGAAAGATAAGTGGTGACGAACAGACCGTCGCGGAATAAATCGGCGATGATGTAGTTACCGGCCAGTAGCGCTTCCAGTGAGTAGTCGTGCTGTTTGGCCTGCAGGATACGGTCATCGTCGATGACGCCCAGTTGGGAAATCATACCGTCGGCTGGCATCACCAGGCGTTGCGGCAGTGGATCCACCGGACGAATGCCCGGCTTCAGCGGGCGGACGAAAAATTCGTTAAAGGTGCGGTAGGCGGCGGTATTCGGCTGCTGCGCCTCCTGCATATTGACTTTATAACAGCGGACGAACAGGTCGATCACCAGTTTGGTCAATCTGCCCGCCTGCTTGTCGGCGGCCCAGCCTGCCAGTCGGGTTAACCCGACTTTCGGAAGCGCATGGTGTAGCGCGATCTTGATACTGTCCAGCACAGTCAACCTCGTTATAGTCAGTGTTCGCGGTGGAAAGGGGCGCATTGTAGCGGTGGATACGATAAATGTCAGTTATCCGAACCGGAAAAGGATTTGCGCGTTTTTACCTGCGTCATGCTTTCAAGAATGCGATGGTAATTATCAAAACGTTCCGGCGCTATCTCTCCACGCTCCAGCGCTTCCCGGATGGCGCAGCCAGGGTCGGTATCGTGTTTGCAGTCGCGGAATTTGCAGCTGCCGAGGTAGTCGCGAAACTCGATGAAACCGCGCGTCACCTGTTCCGGCTCCAGATGCCACAGCCCAAATTCCCGCACGCCGGGGGAGTCGATCACATCGCCGCCATGCGGGAAGTGATACAACCGAGCCGCAGTGGTGGTGTGCTGGCCCAGCCCGGAGCCGTCGGAAACATCGTTAATCTGAATGCGCGTTTCGCCGGGGTAGAGCAAGGCGTTGAGCAGACTGGATTTGCCCACGCCGGACTGGCCGGCAAAGATGCTGATGCGATGGGTGAGGGCGGCTTCCAGCTCGGCGATGCCGGATTGGGTCTTGCTGGACACCATCAGCACCCGGTAATGGAGCCGGCGATAGATATCCATCACCTCTTCTACGAATTCGCGCGCTTCTTCGTCCAGCAGATCGATTTTGTTCAGCACGATCAACGGTTCGACCTCCAGCGTTTCGCAAGCCACCAGATAACGGTCGATAATATTGAGGGACAGTTCCGGCAGAATGGCGGAGACGATCACGATCTGATCGATATTGGCGGCGATGGGCTTAAGCCCGTCGTAGTAATCCGGGCGGGTCAGCACCGATTGGCGCGGATGCACCGCTTCGACGATGCCGCTGATGCCGGAAAGTGTCTCGTTGCCTGCGCGCCAGACGACGCGATCGCCCGTAACCAGCGAGCTGATGGTACGGCGAATGTTGCAGCGGTGCAGGACGCCGTCCGGTGCTTCGATGTCGGCATGCATGCCAAAACGGCTGATAATGACGCCTTCCTGCGGCTCGCCCAACTGGTTGTCATCCCATTCGACGCTGTGATCGGCATGTTTCAGACGACGCTGATGGTTGGCGCTTACCCGGCGCTGCTGGCCCTTTGACAGTTTCTTTTTACTCACGCGGTTTCTCTCGGTTCATCGCTTATCGCCCGTGACAATTGAAGCGATTATAATACACACTATTTCATTTTAATTAACCGCCACCGGACGCGCATAGCCCGGCAGCGGCTTGACTCCACAGGAAAGGCGACGATGGTAAACGAAAACAACCTGATCTGGATCGATCTGGAAATGACGGGGCTGGATCCCGAGCGCGACCGCATTATTGAAATCGCCACGCTGGTAACGGACGCCAATCTGAATGTCCTGGCGGAAGGCCCGACGTTGGCGGTGCACCAATCCGACAGCCAACTGGCGCTGATGGATGACTGGAACGTGCGTACTCACACCGCCAGCGGGTTGGTAGATCGCGTCAAGGCCAGTACGTTTGACGACCGCGCCGCCGAACTGGCGACCCTGCGCTTTCTGGAACAGTGGGTGCCGGCGGGCAAATCGCCGATTTGCGGTAACAGCATCGGTCAGGATCGCCGTTTTCTGTTCCGTTATATGCCGGAACTGGAAGCCTACTTCCACTACCGCTACCTGGATGTCAGTACGTTGAAAGAACTGGCTCGTCGCTGGAAGCCGGAGATGCTGGCCGGTTTCAAAAAGCGCAACACCCATCAGGCGATGGATGACATCCGCGAGTCCGTTGCGGAACTGGCGTATTACCGCGAGCACTTTATTCAGCTGTAATCACGATGTCGCTCCCGCCAGGTGCGTCGCGCACTGCGGGAGAACGTTCAGAAAACGGCCGCTTGGCGGTCGCCATGGACAAAATCTCGGCGCTTTGACGGTTTTGTCGGCACTTGAACGAGGATTTATGTTTGAGGGCTTGCGGCACAAAACTTTTCTCGTATAATGCGCAACCCGTACCGGCAGTGAAATTCAGGTACGGCACCTCAATGCGGGAATAGCTCAGTTGGTAGAGCACGACCTTGCCAAGGTCGGGGTCGCGAGTTCGAGTCTCGTTTCCCGCTCCAAATTCAGTTGTGCAGATGTATATCTGCATGATGCAGGAAACCACCGGAAGGTGGTTTTTTTGTTTTTGTCCTCTTCACTCTCTGTGTTTCGCTATTCCTGCTTTGCTGTCATGCGCGGATTTTCTGCCGGGCTGGTTGGTCTTTTTTCCCCGACTGATTGCTATACTCCAGAAATAACAACCACTAATGAACATAATGCGCTGGTTTTCCTATGGTACATCCGGCGGAACCGACGATTTAACAGGCTGGGAGTAGTAAGCATGACATCTAACTATCCGCGAGCCCGACGTGTTGCGGGCGGGCTGGTTTGTGCGCTGGCGCTGGCGTGCGGTGCTCAGGTTCGGGCGGATGACCCGCTGCTGGCTGCTCCCGCTTCCCAGACACCGAGCCTGGCGCCCGCCGACAACTCGGCGCGCGGCATTCTGGTCGCCATAGATCAGGCAACGTTATCCAGTGATTTGGCGGGGCGTATCGTTGAAATGCCGTTCAGGGAAGGGGAGTCGTTTAAAAAAGGCGATCTGCTGGTGCGCTTCGATTGCTCTATCTATCAGGCGCAGCTGGCGGCCTCACAGGCAGCCGCGCGGGCGGCGGAGGCAGAGTTGAGCCAGAACCAGCAGTTGGCGCAGATGAAATCGGTCGGGCGGCATGCAGTAGCGTTGTCTGCCGCCCGTTTTGCCCAGGCGCAGGCGGAGAGCCAGGTCTATCAGATTCAGGTTAATCGTTGCCGCATACCGGCACCGTTCGATGGGCAGGTAGTGAAACGGCGCGCTCAGGAGCATGAAAGCGTCGGCCTCGGCATGCCGGTGCTGGATATCGTTAATAACCGTCGTCTGGAGATCAATCTGCTGGTTCCTTCCCGTGGGTTGTCCGTGCTTAAACCTGGGCTGGCTTTCACGTTTACGCCGGATGAAACCGGTAAACCATTACGCGCCCACGTCGCCCGATTGGGGGCCAGAATTGATGAAAGCAGCCAAACGCTAAATCTGATCGGCATTATCGAAACCCAGGACAGCAGCCTGATGGCCGGTATGAGCGGCACAGCGCATTTTCCGGAGTCACTTTGAGTACAACGCCACCTGTTTCCACTGAACGTGTTTTCGCCCGGTTTCTGGATCTCGAGCATCAGGCCCGCTCAGCGAAAACGGTTGAAGAACTGGCCTATTGTATCGTCAACGATAGCCAGACACTGTTTGGTTTTCGCCATGCGGCGCTGGTGATTAACGGCCGCGTTCGGGCCGTGACTGGTGTGACGCAGCCTGCGCCCAACGCCCCTTTTGTCGCCTTTGTTGAACGTGCCTGTGCGCAACTGCCGCCGGATGGGCGATGTGCGCAGGTTGTTGCCGCGTCGTTGGATCAGCAAACCCGCAACGACTGGCAAACGCTTTCGGCACCGGAAGCGTTATGGGCGCCGTTGAACGATCGCCATGGGCGCCCTTTCGGCGGCATCTGGTATGCCAGAGAACAACCCTGGCAGAACGCCGAACAACTGCTGGCGGAGCGGCTCTCTCACGCCTTCGCTCACGCCTGGTTGGCGCTGGAGCCACTCTCTTCCTGGCGGCGTGCGCGTTGGCGCTGGAAGATCGCCATTCCCTGTCTGTTGATCGCGGCGTGTTTGTTGATTCCTGTACGCCAGTCGGTGCTGGCGCCGGCAGAAGTGATCCCGTTTAACGGGCGTGTGGTCGCTGCGCCGCTGGATGGCGTTATTCAGTCTTTTGCCGTTCAGCCTAACCAGAGCGTGCGTAAAGGCGACCTGTTGGTACGTTTCGACGACACCACATTGAAAGCGCAGGCGGATGTCGCCGAACGGGCGCTGAATGTGGCGGAGGCGGAATACCGCGCCAGCTCGCAACGGGCGTTTCAGGATGCCGATTCCAAGGCGCGCTTGGATTTCCTCGCCGCGCAGGTGGCACAGAAGCGCGCCGAACGCGATTATGCCAACGCCTTGCTGGGGCGCACCGAGATTCGCGCCGAACGTGACGGCATCGCCGTATTTGCCGATGCTGAACGTTGGAGCGGTAAACCGGTGAGAACCGGCGAGCGCCTGATGGATTTAGCGGATCCGACGCAGGTGGCGTTGCGTATTGAGCTGGATGTCGGCGACGCTATTCGTCTGGCGCCGGATGCGCCGATAACCCTGTTTCTCGACAGCGATCCGGTCACGCCGCATGATGCGCTGCTGGATCGCATCGCTTATGAATCCGAGCCGACGCCGGCAGGTAATCTGGCTTATCGGCTGGATGCGCGTTTCACCGGCGAGCCGCCGCGCATCGGGTTGCGAGGGACGGCGAAAGTCTCCGGCGAATATGTGCCGCTGGCGGTCTATCTGTTCCGCCGTCCGCTGGCGGTATTGCGTCAGTCGGTGGGGATATGAGTGAATTCCTGCCGGCGCTGCGGGCCGATCTGCAACTGGTGGCGTCGGCCGCAGGGCTGGATGGCGCGCCCCAATGGGTATTGTCTGACCCGGCTACCGGACGTTACTTCACGCTGACGCCTTCGGCGATTCGCCTGTTGCGGCATTGGTCGTTGCGGGAGCTTCAGTCGGTACTGGCGGCCGCCAATACCGAGCCGGGCCTGCTGTTGCAGCGTAGCGATCTGGAACAATTGCTGCGCTTCCTGCGTCATCACGATCTGATCGCCGCCAGCGATCCGGTTCAACGGCAAGCTTATGCCATCAAAGCCGGGGCGATGCGGACTAGCCTGTGGAAGTCCCTGCTGCACCAGTACCTGTTTTTCCGTATTCCGCTGTGGCGTCCCGACCCGTGGCTGAGCCGCTGTTGGCCTGGGTTGCAGCGTTATGGCCGGCCTTTTTTGCGTTTTGGGTTGCCGCTGATTCTACTGCTGGGCGGTTTTCTGGTCAGCCGGGACTGGGTGCGTTATACCCATGCGTTTCCCCATTTGTTCAGCCTGCAAGGTATGGCGACTTTCGGCGTCGCGTTGTTCTGCGCCAAGTTTGTGCACGAACTCGGGCACGCTTTTATGGCCAAACGCGCGGGATGCCGGGTACAAAACATGGGGGTGGCGTTTATCGTGCTGTTTCCGTTGTTCTATACCGATGTAAGCGATGCCTGGAAACTGAAGGATCATCGCGCCCGGTTGCTGATCAGCGCCGGCGGCATTCTGGCGGAACTGCTGCTGGCCGGTATCGCACTGCTGGTATGGGCGTTATTGCCTGACGGCCCGGTGCGCAGCGCTGTTTTTATGCTCTCTAGTGCAACTTGGATAACCACATTGGTCGTCAATCTTAATCCCCTGATGAGGTTCGACGGTTATTTCCTGCTGAGTGATTTCTGGCGCGTGGAGAATTTGCAGGAGCGCGCTTATGCCCTGTGTCGCTGGCGGCTGCGCGAAGCGTTGTTTGGCTATGGTCGACCGGCGCCGCAAACCTGGTCGCCTATCATGCAACGTAAACTGTTGATCTGGGGTTACGCCTCGTGGGTGTGGCGCTTTTTCCTGTTCACCGGTATCGCACTGGTGGTGTATCACTTTTTCATCAAGCTGGTCGGCATTGGCCTGATGCTGGTTGAGATCGGCTGGTTTGTGGCGCTGCCGATTGTAAAGGAGATGTACGTATGGTGGTCTATGCGTAACGCGGCACGCCCCATCAATGTGCTGCGATCCGCCCTGATTTGCGCGGCGGTTCTGGCATTCCTGTTGTTTCCATGGCGCGGCAGCATTCGCATTCCGGCAGTGCTGGAGGCGGAAAATGTCAGCGTGCTGTATGCGCCTATTCCGGCACAGGTTAAGGCGCTGCATGTGGTGGATGGTCAGAGCGTGAAGGCGGGAGAGGTGTTGCTGGAGCTGACCTCTGCGGATTTGGATTATCGCATCGCGATTGAGCGCCAACAGATCGCCGTGTTACAGCAAAAGCTGCTGCGCGGCGCGGCGCGTCAGGAAACCGCCAGCGAAACCCAGGTGATTGACCGGCAACTGGCGGAATCGCTGGCGCGCTATCGAGGGCTGGTGGCGCAGCAGCAACGGTTGTCGATC
Organism: Musicola keenii; assembly: GCF_014855505.1. Lineage (NCBI taxonomy): Bacteria > Pseudomonadati > Pseudomonadota > Gammaproteobacteria > Enterobacterales > Pectobacteriaceae > Musicola > Musicola keenii. The sequence continues at coordinate 41,925 of NZ_JAAWVW010000023.1, forward strand.
GTCGCGCCGCAGGCGGGGCTGGTGAGGGATGTGACACGGGATATGACGGTGGGGCGCTGGCTGACGGCGGATATGCCGTTGTTGCGGGTGGTCGACGCGGGCGCAGGGCGAGTGCAGGGATATTTGCCGGAGGATGCGCTGAAACGGGCGCAGGAGGGGGCGCCAGGCACGTTTATCGCCGATGACCCGGCGTATCCCCGTCTGGCGGTGCGACTGAACGATATCGCGCCCACTGGCGTTGCTTACCTGCAACGGGAAATGCTGGCGTCCGATCGCCACGGCCCGATCGCTGTGCGCCGCGATCGGGATCACAACCCTCTGCCGGTTCAGGCGCAGTACAGCATACGTTTTCGGGTGGAGGATGATCGGCTGCCACCGCCACAACCTTTGCGGGGTAGCGTGATACTGGATGGTGAACGTGAGTCTATCCTCGGCGCGGTATGGCGGCGGGTGGCGGCGCTGGGGATTCGGGAAAGCGGTTTTTGATGCGCATCGCATCTATGTGGATATAAATGTGTATTTATAATTTTTGATCATCTATTCCTTTCGTGAATATCAAGAAATTTTTCTAAATTGACGCGGCAAATCACCCTCTCTGGGCTATGTTTTGACTGTAACCCAATGCGTTTCCGCTCTACCTCGTTCTATCTCGTGACAGCCTGAGATGCCCCATTCTGTTGGGGTGACACAGCATAATTACAACTATCTGGTGTCTTTCATCGTGTGGTGAAACGGCATCGGTCTAAGGAGAGGGATGTATGAAGCGTGTCCAATATCTGTTCGTTAAATCCGCGATTGCCGTTGCTCTAAGCGCTGGAGTGTCGCTACCACAGGCCGCTGCTGCTTGTTCGGTTGAAGATTACGTCGGCAGTGTGTGTTATATGGCCGGTAACTATTGCCCGGCAAATTATTATTTGCCCGCAGATGGTCGAACATTGAGCGTATCCCAGTATCCGGCGCTTTATGCGGTGATTGGTACCCTTTATGGGGGGAATGCGACCACCAACTTTATGTTGCCCGATTTGCGGGGCAGAACCGCGATGGGTGCGGGCCAATTACTTGGAACAACGTCGGTTTATACTCAAGGGCAGAAGGTCGGGCAGGAAGTCTCAAACGTTGTTACTTCCGGCTCGGTGACGCTCGCCGCTGCACAGATTCCACCGCATACGCACCCTGCGACCTTGACGCTGAACGGCACCGCCGGTTCAGTACCGGTCGCCAGCGGCACCGCCTCGTTGGCGCTGTCCGGCAGTATCACCAGCCTGCCTTTTAGCGCTGTAACCAGCCTGGGTGTCACCGGTATCGCCAAAATCGGTTCGTCCACCACCACTGGCAGAAGCGTGAGTCTCACGGATAAAGCCTTGTTGACCTCTGTTGGTGGGCCGACTGCTCAGATCTATGCACCTTCGGGCACCAACGATCGGCAGGTAGGGCCGGACGGCAGCGTTACCGGCACCGCGAGCGGTACGGTGAGTGGTACCGCGACCGGCGGCCAGTTGTCAGGAACGGCATCGGGCAATATCAGCCTGCCGGTAACGGGGGCGGTCACGGTGGGGGCGAATGCGACGACGCCTGCTCCGGTAACGGTGCCGGTAGTGGTCTCGGTACCGGTGCGCGACCCGTCGTTAGTGATGACGGCTTGTATTGCAGTAGAGGGAATTTATCCATCTCGTCCGTAAGATGGTTGTTAGTACAAGGGCGGCAAAGGAATCTTTGCCGCCTGGGCGGATCAATACACGGCGTTTTACTTGGGTAAGACGGCGAGAACGGAGTGATACAACCTTGCTAAGCCACGTTTCGGTATGGTTCTGCATAATTAGGTAAAATTTTTTATCTATCCCTCATCGCAATGTTAATAAATATTTCTTGGTTAACGCGGCGGATTGACCTCGGCTGGGCTATGTTTTGACTGTAGCCCAATGCGTTTCCGCTCTACCTCGTTCTATCTCGTGACAGTCTGCCCCCCAATTTTATGGGGATGGCACAGCATAATTAAAATTATCTGGTGCCTTTCATCGTGCGGTGAAGCGGTATCAGTCTAAGGAGAGGGATGTATGAAGCGTGTCCAACATCTGTTCGTTAAATCAGCTATTGCCGTCACGTTGAGTGCCGGCGTATTTTTGCCGCCGGCGGTAGCGGGTTGTTCTGCCGACGGCGCATATATCGGCAGCATTTGCTATATGGCCGGTACCTATTGCCCGGCCGATGATTATTTGCCTGCAAATGGCCAAACGCTGAACATCTCTCAGTATCAGGCACTCTATGCGGTGATTGGCACCCTTTATGGTGGTAGTGCATCATCTGGAACCTTCGCGGTGCCTAATTTGCGGGGCAGAACCGTGATGGGCGCGGGCCTGCTACAGCTACCTGGAACAACGTCGGTTTATACTCAAGGGCAGTATGTCGGGCAGGAAGTCTCAAACGTTGTCAGTTACGGCTCGGTGACGCTCACTGCCGCACAGATTCCACCGCATACGCACCCTGCGACCTTGACGCTGAACGGCACCGCCGGTTCAGTACCGGTCGCCAGCGGCACCGCCTCGTTGGCGCTGTCCGGCAGTATCACCAGCCTGCCTTTTAGCGCTGTAACCAGCCTGGGTGTCACCGGTATCGCCAAAATCGGTTCGTCCACCACCACTGGCAGAAGCGTGAGTCTCACGGATAAAGCCTTGTTGACCTCTGTTGGTGGGCCGACTGCTCAGATCTATGCACCTTCGGGCACCAACGATCGGCAGGTAGGGCCGGACGGCAGCGTTACCGGCACCGCGAGCGGTACGGTGAGTGGTACCGCGACCGGCGGCCAGTTGTCAGGAACGGCATCGGGCAATATCAGCCTGCCGGTAACGGGGGCGGTCACGGTGGGGGCGAATGTGACGACGCCTGCTCCGGTAACGGTGCCGGTTGTGGTCTCGGTACCGGTGCGCGATCCGTCGTTAGTGATGACGGCCTGTATTGCAGTCAGAGGGTATTTCCCGACTCGTCCTTGAGGCGATGCTCAATGAAAGGGGGGCGGTTTGTCTCCCTTCTGGCTGCTAATAACGAGTGGTATCACAACACAGAAAACAGCACAAAATGTAAAAATAACTGTCAATTTACAAACTGAAGACATAAATTGAACTTTTCTTGTCATTTGAAACAGTTGCTCATAATAAAAAACGATTATTTATTTGTTTTCAAACGGTTCGGTTACTGACTGGCATCATTGTTGACAGCAATTTGAGGTTTCGGAGTCCTTCTATGTTATGGCGTCATCTGTTCCGTAAGAAAGGCAGCCATTCGGTTTGCCCGGTTGCATCGGTTTCCGAGATCCCGTTGGGGTATGCACTGGAAGCCCGTATGTTGTTTGATGGTGCGATTGCCGCCACGGTCGATCAAACCGCAGAAACTCAAACCACGACCACGCAAACGGCCTCAACCGAGACGGCCGCTCAGACTGACGGTAGCCATGCCGATGGTACTACCGACCACACCGATTCATCTTCCTCAGGGACCAGTACACAGAGCACAACCTCTGATAGCAGCGAGGCTGTGGCGGTCGCCAGTGAAACTCCCCATAAAGAAGTGGTGTTTGTCGACACGTCAGTGGCTGATTACCAAACGTTGGTCAATCAGGTGCCTGCCGGAACAGAAGTCGTATTGCTAGACAGCAGCAAAGATGGCCTGACCCAGATGGCGGAATGGGCGCAAACACACAGCGGCTATGATGCGATCCATATCATCAGCCATGGCAGTGAAGGCCAGGTTTCGCTGGGGACGTTAACGTTAAATACGACGACGGCAGCATCAAGAGCCGCTGATTTGGCGACGCTGGGTTCCGCGTTGACGGAGGATGGGGATCTGTTGCTGTACGGGTGTGATGTGGCAAGCAATACGGGTGCGGAGTTTCTTACTGAAGTGGCCGACTTAACGGGTGCCGATGTGGCCGCGTCGACGGATGCGACCGGGGCATCAACGCTTGGCGGTAACTGGACGCTAGAGGCTGTTAACAAAGATGGCATCATCGATAGCCATGGTCTGTCGTTCAGTAATTATGATTATTTACTGGATACGCTGACCTTTGGTGATACAGGTCATGAAAGTGAATTTAGTTATACATCGCCTGTATTCACGCGCCAGGTGAGCGGTGCGACGATCACCTTTACTTCTGTCGATTCCTTTGGTAACGCGACATATTCTGGTGTTGATTACCTTTATAGCTCTGATTACGTCAACAATCAGACTGAGGTGACGATCTCTGCGACAGGCTATACATTCGATATTAATTCGTTCAAATATTATGCCGAGTCGATGTCGGGCAGTGAAAGCGCGCCTACCGTTACGATCACCGTGACGTATGCAGATAACTCGACGGCTACAGCATCGTTTCTTGCTACACAAGATGGTGAGCAGACCATTTCAAGTTTCTCATTCAGTAATGGTCAAACCGCGATTAACGATGTCATTTCTGTGACGATTAAAACCAGTAATGGCTCGTCGATTCCTTCCTTCGGCATGCAGGATCTGGTGATCAATGATGTCCGGGCCATCACGTCAACAGACACTACCTCCACAGTAACAGCCGGCGCAGCCAGCGAGGCAACCACGTTTTCCACCACCGCAACTTCGGTTGCCAGCGCCACCTCATTGCTGGATTTTACCATCACGGATACGGGGGCATCGGATGGCGTCGCCACTACCGTCAGCACCTTGTCGGTGGATGTCACCGGCACCGCGACATCATCAGAACTGAGCAATATGATCTTCCTGCTCAGTGGGCCGGATGCCACTGATATCGTCGGTACGTACAGCAGCAGTACCGGCAAAATTACGTTTTCCGGGCTCAGCTTATCGATTGCTGATGGCGGCAATGAAACCTACACCATCAAGGCGTATTACAGCGATAACGCCAGCAATAACGACATCACCGATCACCACACGGTGATACTCTCCGTCAATGCCAGTAACTTTACCACTGGGTCGGGCAGTTCCACCTTTGCTAGCAGCCAGTCCAGCGTCACCAACAGCAGCGGCGCCAGTATTGATGTGGCGGCCACTAAACTGGTTTATAACGTCTCTCCGTCTACCTCAGTCGTCAGCGGCGTCAACTTTACCACCCAACCTGTGGTGTATGCTGTTGACGATCGCGGCAATATCGATACTGATTTCAGCGGCTCGGTGACATTGAGCGAAAATGGCAGCGGTTCGCTGACCGGTACCACCCAAGTGACTGCCTCAAACGGTATTGCCACCTTCAGCGGCGTGAAGTACACCTCGGCCAGCGACGCAGACGCCAACTTTACGCTGACAGCGGCGTCCGGCAGCCTGATCAGCGTTACATCGGCATCGATCAATCCAGATGTGGTGGCGACGCGACTGGTGTTTTCCACCCAGCCCGACCCCACCACGGTTCAGGATGGTCAAAGCACCAGCTTTACCACTGTGCCGGTGGTGCAGGCGGTCGATGCCAACGGCATGGTGGATCAGGATTACACCACCAACATCGTGCTTTCGGTCACTGACCCTAACGATGGAACGGTCGATGGCACCGTCAACAGTCTTACGGTCACATCCGGCGATCAGGATGCCAGTGGCACGACGGTAACGTTGACGCCGTCTGGGGGCATCGCTACCTACACAGGTTTGATTATTCAATATACCAACGGCGGCAGTACCGATACGCTGGCCTTGCAGGCCACTTCGGGCAGCCTGACGGCGGCCAACAGTTCGTCGCTCACCTCGACCACCAACTCCGCACCGGTATTCAGCAACCTGAATGGCGGGGGCACCTATACCGAAAACGGCAGCGCGGTGGTGATTGACAGTGATGTCACGGTTGCGGATACCGAGCTGAATAGCCAGGGCAACTATAACGGCGCATCGCTCACCATCGCCCGCAACGGCGGGGCCAGCAGTAACGATGTTTTTGGCAACAGCGGTTTACTGGGAACACTGACGCAAGGGCAAAATTTTACCTACAACGGTACGACGGTGGGCAGCGTCACCACCAATTCAAACGGTACGCTGGCGCTGACATTCAACAGCAACGCGACATCAGCGATTGTCGATGCGGTCTTGCAGTCCATCACCTATACCAACAGTTCCGACAGTCCGCCGAGCAGTGTCACCCTGAACTGGACGTTCAACGACGGCTCGTTGAATAGCGCCGGTACTAACCAGGCGGTGCTCTCCATTACGCCGGTCAATGATGCGCCGACCTTATCCAGCGGCGCGTCGGTGACGCTGACCTCCACGAGCGAGAACGTCACCTCGTCGTCCACAACGGTGTCGTCGTTGCTAAGTGCAACGGGCTATGGAGATGTAGACAGCGGCGCGGTCAGCGGTATTGCGCTGACGACGCTGAGCGGCAATGGGGCGTGGCAATACTCGACGGACAGCGGGGCCAACTGGTTCAGCGTCGGCACGGTGTCCAGTTCATCGGCGTTGCTGCTCAGTGCGACGGCGCAGCTGCGTTATGTGCCGGATGGCGCTAACGGCGAAACCGCCGCCTTCAGTTTCAACGCCTGGGATCAGACCAGCGGCACGGCCACCACAGGGGCGACCCGGGGGCTGGCGGATACCTCGACCACCGGCGGCAGCAGCGCGTTCTCCAGCAACAGCGCGCAGGCGTCACTGACGGTGAGCGACGTCAATGACGCGCCGACCTTATCCAGCGGCGCGTCGGTGACGCTGACCTCCACGAGCGAGAACGTCACCTCGTCGTCCACAACGGTGTCGTCGCTGTTGAGCGCTGCCGGTTATGCGGATGCGGACAGCGGCGCGGTCAGCGGTATTGCGCTGACGACGCTGAGCGGCAACGGGGCGTGGCAATACTCGACGGACAGCGGGGCCAACTGGTTCAGCGTCGGCACGGTGTCCAGTTCATCGGCGCTGCTGCTCAGTGCGACGGCGCAGCTGCGTTATGTGCCGGATGGCGCTA
>NZ_JAAWVW010000024.1:0-43871 GCF_014855505.1 Musicola keenii
CACCGGGTTATCAGATTGACTCCTCTGATAACAGACAGAATCGGTGGTGCGGTAGTTCAGTCGGTTAGAATACCGGCCTGTCACGCCGGGGGTCGCGGGTTCGAGTCCCGTCCGCACCGCCACCCTATTTTAGGGGCGTAGTTCAATTGGTAGAGCACCGGTCTCCAAAACCGGGTGTTGGGAGTTCGAGCCTCTCCGCCCCTGCCAAATTTAAACCCTTCACAATAGTGAAGGGTTTTTTTTGTCTGAAATATCATCTGGATATTATTCCCAAAAACTAACCTCTCATTTTCATAAATTATTATATCTGCTATTAAAAAATAATAGTGTGATATTAATCCTTTAGATATTATTAATTTATTGGGAATATAAACATTATTCTTAATAAAATAGAGAAAATGCTTACCTAATCTATATTCATAACCTTGTGTCATTTCTCATAAACTGAATTACTGCTGGTCGATGGATTCTATGAGTCATGCTTTGATGGACGAATAGCGACTCATGTTATTTAACATGGTCGATGATTTTAATCGGGAAGCACTGGCATTTGAGGTTGAACTGAATATTCCTATTTATTGTGTTGTTTTTATTAAGTGCCAAAAGAAGTTATTCAGCTGTTATACGAAGTGATAATAGGTACGGAACGTACTGCCGCAGTATTAGCTGAATGAACAGAACTTCACGGTATGATACTTGGTTTGATTCAGCCAGTAATCCGATGTAGAACGGGTTTATTGAGTGATTTAAAAATACTGTGAGCAGAAATACGTGATATATATCTGTTCAAAATACTGTCAGCAGTCCGTGCGATAACCAGAGAACTAGCGTGCGTTATATCACGAAGAACGCCCGCATAGCTCACTTGGCGATGTGCCGCTAGTTATCTAGGTGAAGTAAAAACTGGCTAGAGACTGTTGCATAGCGGTCGTACTGAAAACCGGTGGGACTACGCTGGTAATTATTAGTGCCTTAATCCGTTACGTGTATTGGTGTTTTTAATAGCTGGCAAATGAGTTCTTGCTGATCTCCATTTTCAAGCCACACGGCATAAAATGGCCTTTCCAGTAATTCAAAATCCTCTAATGGCTTGAGATCAGAATATTTTTGCTCCCAATGGCTGGGCAAAAATGCACATCCTCCTATTGTGGCTAATAATTGTCGGGCTAATTGTGCCGATGTTGTGGTCAGAATTGATGTTTGTCCGCCGGATAGCCACCGGCTTTCTTGTTGATGGAAATCCGCACCCCATTCGAGTTTTATGTAAGGTGCATTTTCTATTTTCTCATTATGTCTGGTAGTAAATAATGATAATGCAAAAGACCCCAATAGCTGGCTGCCTAATTCATCCATTTTGGGTGGTTCTGTCGTGATCAGAAGGTCGAGCTGTCTCTCGTGTAACTGTTTTACGAGAGTCTGCCGTAATGCGATTCTGGCCTCCAATTGGAGGAGTGGACGCTGCTGATAGAGAGCGTTCAGCCAGCTGGTAAGAAATGCTTCCCATAATGATGCAGTAGCACCGATTGAAAGCTGACTATGCTGTTGAGAACGACCAACTTCCCTCTTGGCTATTTGCCAGGTATCAATGAGGCTCTCAGCGTAAGGTAACAGGCGCTCTCCTGCTGGCGTCAATTGAATATTATTACGGTGCCGTGTAAACAGATTAGCCCCTAATTGATTCTCCAGTTGCCGGATACGGAAACTGACAGCCGACTGTGTCAGATAGAGTGATTCAGCCGCTCGCCCGAAGTGCCGGGTCTTGCTGACTTCCAGAAAGGTTTTCAGTAAGTCGGTATCCATATTCTCCTCCAAAAAAATTTGTCGTCATGATTTAAATGTTTTGTTTTACAGAAAGTCAAGCCTATCTAATACTCCGCGCCATAAACGGCACGACCATATGAGAATTAGGAGCGTGTAAGATGGCGGAAAGCTTCTCTACAACCAGTCGTTTTTTTGATAACAAGTTCTATCCACGAGGATTTTCCCGACACGGTGATTTTACGATTAAGGAAGCTCAATTGCTGGAACGCCATGGTCATGCGTTTAACGAACTCGATTCGGGCAAACGTCAGCCAGTGACAGCAGAAGAGCTTCAGTTTGTGGCCGTGTGCCGTGGTGAGCGTAAGGCGGAGACGGAGCTGGAAAGGATCTGGACGAAGTATGTCGAACGTATTCGTCGTCCTAAGCGTTTCCATACGTTGTCTGGCGGTAAACCGCAAATGGATACAGTTGAAGAGTTCACTGAAAGTGACGATTAACAAAAATGGGGCAATAGCCCCATTTTTGTTTTCGGCCCATAATAATTGATGTGGGTAAGTCATCATGCCAGATTCTTATGTAGCCGTATCAGTAAGCGATCCATACAGCGATAACTCAGTGCCTCGGCCAGATGTTGGCGATTGATGGTGTCTTCGTCAGCCAAATCTGCAATGGTGCGCGATACCTTCAATATTCGATGCCAGGCTCTCACTGATAATCCGAGTTTGGTCATTGCTTCTTCCAGATAGACAGCGTCGGCACTCTCCAGCCGACAGTGGTGTTCAATATCGTCTGGTTTCATCAACGCATTAATTTTCCCGCACCGCACTACTTGCCGCTGGCGAGCAGCCAGTACTCTCTGCCTTATTGTTGCACTGCTTTCCCCTTTGTTGGATTGCTGACGTAGCAGACCCGGTGGTAACAAAGGCACTTCGATTGAGATATCGAATCGATCCAGAAATGGGCCGGATAACCGGTTGAGATAACGAAGAACCTGCTGAGCAGGAACTCGGTTGTGTAGCCCCTGATAGTGTCCTGAAGGGCTTGGATTCATTGCAGCGACCAGTTGAAAACGTGCTGGATAGCAAATTTTTGCCCGAGCTCGTGAAATGATGATTTCACCTGATTCCAGTGGTTCTCTTAATGAATCCAGTACCCGCCGTTCAAACTCCGGAAGCTCATCCAAAAACAGCACTCCGTTATGCGCCAGAGAGATTTCCCCCGGTTTGGGAATTGTGCCGCCTCCAACCAGCGCAGTCATGGAAGCGGTGTGGTGAGGCGAGCGGAAAGGCCGGCAGCGCCATTTTAATAGGGATGTGTTGATATTAAGCAGACTATTGATTGCTGCGCTTTCCAGGGCTTCATCATCATCGAGCTGCGGCATCAATCCCGGCAATCGGCTGGCAAGCATGGTTTTTCCGGTACCTGGTGGGCCGAGCAGCAAAAGATTGTGGCTGCCGGCAGCTGCGATCTCCAGTGCTCGTTTCGCTTGCTCCTGGCCGATGATGTCTTTCAAATCGGGGACAGCTTCGCTGTCAGGTGTCATCGGCGTGATATCGGCGCTACTGAATAAAGCTGCTTTTCCCTGCAAAAAAGCGCAAACCTGCAGCAAGTGATTAGCCATCTGGGTCTCACCGTATGGCACCAGAGCCATTTCCAGTGTGTTATCGTCAGGAAGAATCAGCCTGCGGCCGGCCTTATGGGCTTCCAGTGCGGCAGGAATTGCGCCGTTGACGCCCCGTAGGCTGCCGGAGAGCCCCAATTCGCCAAGAAATTCGAATTGATTGAGCTTTTCCCCCGGGATCTGCTCGGATGCTGCCAGAATGGCGATGGCGATGGGCAGATCGTAACGTCCGCCCTCCTTGGGCAAATCTGCTGGCGCGAGATTCACGGTGATGCGCTTGGCGGGAAAAGTAAAACCACAATTGATTAACGCGCTGCGTACCCGGTCGCGAGCTTCCTTGACGGTTGTTTCAGGTAATCCGACCAGCGTTAATGCGGGCAACCCGTTGCTGATATGCACTTCGATAGAAACCTCGGGAGCCTGCATCCCCAAGGTGGCCCGGGTATAAGTCACCGCCAATGTCATAATTCGCTCCTTTGATTTACCTCGGCATCATGCCCAAAGGTTTTTCTGTCGGCATTGAGGTATGCGAGAAAGTGCGAGGCGATATGGAGGAATGGTTTCGTGTTTATGCAATAGGGAAAATAACTGTGTTGCTGCTTCCAGACACAGGCGTGATGGATGTCTGACACAATAGACGGCGAGAATTCGGTCTTACCGGTGACATTGATGCATCATCACCTGATGAGCCTTATTGTATGAATAATAAGTCGTTTATGATGAGTCATCGCCCGAATACGCGAATATTGAGAGAAAAAAAAGTTGTTTTTTTCGGCGTGACTGTGGTACCTCTGTAAGCATTCGTTCAGCAAGCAAACAACACACAACTTAAATGAAAGCCTTCAACCTAGTGATTAGCCTAATTGTGATTAGCGTGGTGGTGATTATTATCCCACCGTGCGGGGCTGCACTTGGACGACGAATGGCTTAGAAATCAAGGCCGAATTCAAGAAAACCCCCGCACCGCAAGGTCGGGGGTTTTTTTATGGGCCATGAATCCAACAAGGGAGCAGAGAATGTCCGGCAGTAGAAAATTCTGTTTTTCCCGACAGACGTCGGAGAAATAACAATGAATGGTGCTCAATGGGTAGTTCAGGCGCTGCGGGCGCAGGGAGTGGATACCGTTTTCGGCTATCCTGGCGGCGCGATTATGCCGGTCTATGATGCGTTGTATGACGGCGGTGTCGAGCACTTGTTGTGCCGCCATGAACAGGGCGCGGCGATGGCGGCCATTGGTTATGCGCGCGCGACGGACAAAGTCGGCGTATGCATCGCCACCTCCGGCCCGGGGGCAACCAACCTGATCACCGGTTTGGCGGACGCGCTGTTGGATTCTGTGCCGATTGTCGCTATTACCGGGCAGGTTGGATCTGCACTGATCGGTACCGATGCATTTCAGGAAATCGACGTGCTTGGGCTTTCTCTGGCCTGCACCAAACACAGCTTTCTGGTGGAATCCGTTGATGAGTTGCCGGAAATCATGGCGGAAGCCTTTGCCGTCGCACGTAGTGGTCGCCCAGGGCCGGTGTTGATTGATATTCCTAAAGATATCCAACTGACGGAAAGCGATTTTACCCCCTGCTTTATGTCGGTGGATGATACGACGGCCTTTCCTGCGGAGCAGGTTGCGGAAGCGCGGGCCATGCTGGCACAGGCAAAGAAGCCAGTGCTGTATGTTGGTGGCGGTGTCGGTATGGCGCAGGCGGTGCCCGCATTGCGTTCTTTCATTGAGATCACCGGCATTCCCGCTGTTTCGACGCTGAAGGGGCTCGGGGCGGTTGAAAGCGCGTATCCCTACAATCTGGGCATGATCGGTATGCATGGCACGCGGGCGGCCAACCTGATGGTGCAGGAGTGCGACCTGCTCCTCGCCGTGGGAGCGCGTTTCGACGATCGGGTAACGGGTAAACTCAGCGCCTTTGCCCCTCATGCCAGAGTCATCCATATGGATATCGACCCGGCCGAGCTGAATAAACTGCGGCAGGCGCACATTGCTCTGCGTGGCGATCTCAATCAGTTATTGCCCGCGCTGGCGCAGTCATTATCGATTGCCGACTGGCGTCAGCAGGCGGCGATGATGAAAGCGGAATATGTCTGGCGTTACGATCACCCAGGCGAGGCTATCTACGCGCCGGCGCTGCTGAAAACGCTGGCGGAAAAAATGCCGGCGGAAACGGTCATCACGACCGATGTCGGCCAGCATCAGATGTGGGCGGCCCAACATATGCAATTCACCCGGCCGGAAAATTTCATTACATCCAGCGGTCTCGGAACGATGGGGTTCGGGGTACCGGCCGCAGTGGGGGCGCAGGTGGCCCGCCCGGATGATATGGTGATCTGCATCTCCGGCGATGGCTCTTTCATGATGAATGTGCAGGAGCTCGGCACCATCAAGCGAAAACGTCTGCCGCTCAAAATCGTTCTGTTGGACAACCAGCGTCTGGGCATGGTTCGACAATGGCAGCAGTTATTTTTCGATGAGCGCTATAGTGAAACCAACCTTTCCGATAACCCTGATTTTCTGACTCTGGCCAGCGCCTTCGGTATCCCCGGCCAGAACATCACCCGCAAAGACCAGATTGATTCCGCCCTGGATACGTTGCTTCGCAGCGAAGGGCCATACCTGCTGCATGTTTCCATCGATGAGTATGAGAATGTCTGGCCGCTGGTGCCGCCCGGCGCCGGTAATGAAACCATGTTGGATAAAACAGAATAATGGCTGGAGAACACATCATGACCCATCATCAATTATCGATTCAGGCGCGTTTCCGCCCGGAAGTGCTGGAGCGCGTGCTGCGTATTACACGTCATCGTGGGTTTCAGATTTGCGCGATGAACATGACGCAGGAAACCAGCAGTGACCAGATTCAGATTGAAATGACCGTTGCCAGCCACAGACCGGTGGATTTATTGTCAACGCAATTAAACAAATTACTGGATATCGCCTGTGTCGAGATCCAACCGCTTACATCACAACAGATACGTGCCTGAAGGCATCGGTAAGGAAAATAAGAAATGACGAAGAAAGCTGACTATATCTGGTTCAATGGTGAAATGGTTCCCTGGGCTGAGGCCAAGGTTCATGTGATGTCCCACGCGCTACATTACGGGACTTCCGTGTTCGAGGGGGTTCGTTGTTACAGTTCCCACCGCGGGCCGGTGGTATTCCGTCACCGCGAGCACATGCAGCGTCTGCATGATTCGGCCAAGATTTATCGCATGCCGATTTCCTACAGCGTTGATGAACTGATGGAAGCCTGTCGCGAAACGCTGCGCAAAAATAATCTGTCCAGTGCCTATATCCGTCCGTTGGTCTTTGTCGGCGATGTGGGTATGGGCGTGAATCCGCCGGCTGGCTACAAGACCGACGTCATCATCGCGGCGTTTCCGTGGGGCGCATATCTGGGAGAAGAAGCGCTGGATCAGGGGATCGATGCGATGGTGTCATCCTGGAATCGTGCCGCGGCCAATACCATTCCTACGGCAGCTAAAGCAGGCGGTAATTACCTGTCCTCCCTGCTGGTCGGCAGTGAAGCGCGTCGTCATGGTTATCAGGAAGGTATCGCGCTGGATGTGAACGGTTATGTTTCCGAAGGCGCGGGCGAAAACCTGTTTGAGGTAAAAGACGGTATCCTCTTCACGCCGCCGTTCACGTCCTCCGCCCTGCCGGGGATCACCCGCGACGCCATTATCAAGCTGGCGAAGGACAAAGGCTTCGAAATCCGTGAACAGGTGTTGTCGCGCGAATCGCTCTATCTAGCGGACGAAGTGTTTATGTCCGGCACGGCGGCGGAGATCACGCCGGTGCGAAGTGTGGACGGTATTCAAGTCGGTATCGGCAGATGCGGCCCGGTCACTAAACAATTGCAGCAGGCGTTCTTCGGCCTGTTCAACGGCGAGACCGAAGACAAATGGGGTTGGCTGGATCCGGTAAACCCGTAATCACTGTTATACGTTGACACTTTTTTGCCGGTGGCCCGTTCCGTCACCGGTTATCTGTTCAAACTGGAGTAATCAGAGTATGCCTAAGTACCGTTCAGCCACCACCACGCATGGTCGTAATATGGCTGGAGCGCGAGCCCTGTGGCGCGCCACAGGGATGACCGACGCCGATTTTGGCAAGCCCATCATCGCTGTTGTAAATTCGTTCACTCAATTCGTACCCGGACACGTTCATTTGCGCGATCTGGGTAAACTGGTCGCCGAGCAGATTGAAGCTGCCGGCGGTGTTGCCAAAGAGTTCAATACCATCGCGGTGGATGACGGTATCGCCATGGGCCACGGCGGCATGCTCTATTCTTTGCCTTCCCGCGAACTGATTGCCGATTCCGTCGAATACATGGTCAATGCCCACTGTGCCGACGCCATGGTGTGTATCTCCAACTGCGACAAGATCACGCCGGGGATGCTGATGGCGGCGCTGCGTCTGAATATCCCTGCCATCTTCGTTTCCGGCGGGCCGATGGAAGCGGGAAAAACCAAACTCTCCGATAAGATCATCAAGCTGGATCTGATCGACGCCATGATTCAGGGCGCCAACCCGAAAGTGAGTGATGACGACAGCGCGCAGATTGAACGCTCCGCCTGCCCGACTTGCGGCTCCTGCTCCGGGATGTTTACCGCCAACTCCATGAACTGCCTGACGGAAGCGCTGGGTCTGTCTCAGCCGGGCAACGGCTCGCTGCTGGCGACCCATGCTGACCGTAAACAGCTGTTCCTTAATGCGGGCGAACGTATCGTGGGCCTGGCCAAACGTTACTACGAACAGGATGACGCTGGTGTACTGCCGCGCAACATCGCCTGCAAGGCTGCGTTTGAAAACGCCATGACGCTGGATATTGCTATGGGCGGCTCCACCAATACCGTACTGCATCTGCTGGCGGCGGCGCAGGAAGGCGAGGTGGATTTCAGCATGTCCGATATCGACCGTCTGTCGCGCAAGGTGCCGCATCTGTGCAAGGTGGCGCCCAGCACCCAGAAATACCACATGGAAGACGTACACCGCGCCGGCGGCGTGGTCGGGATTCTGGGCGAACTGGATCGCGCCGGGTTGCTCAACCGGGAGGTGAAGAACGTACTGGGGCTGACGCTGCCGGAAACCCTTTCGGCCTACGACATCATGCAGACGCAAGATGAGGCGGTGAAGAACATGTACGCCGCCGGCCCTGCCGGTATCCGTACCACGCAGGCGTTCTCGCAGGATTGCCGCTGGGATTCGCTGGATACCGATCGTCAGGAAGGCTGTATCCGCTCTCGCGAACACGCCTACAGCCAGGACGGCGGTCTGGCGGTGCTGTACGGCAATCTGGCAGAAGACGGCTGTATTGTGAAAACCGCAGGCGTCGACGAAGGCAGCCTGGTATTTCGCGGCCCGGCGAAAGTGTATGAGTCGCAGGATGACGCGGTAGAAGCGATCCTAGGCGGTAAAGTGGTGGCGGGCGATGTGGTGGTGATTCGCTACGAAGGCCCGAAAGGCGGCCCCGGTATGCAGGAAATGCTCTATCCCACCAGTTTCCTCAAGTCCATGGGCTTGGGCAAAGCCTGTGCGTTGATCACCGACGGTCGTTTCTCTGGCGGCACGTCCGGCTTGTCCATCGGTCACGCATCACCGGAAGCAGCCAATGGCGGCACCATCGGTCTGGTGCAGGACGGTGACATGATTGCTATCGACATTCCCAAACGCGGCATTGCGTTGGAAGTGAGTGACGACGAATTGGCCCAACGCCGCGAGCAAGAACTGGCGCGCGGTGATGCCGCCTGGACGCCGAAAAACCGTAACCGTCAGGTTTCTTTTGCGCTGCGCGCTTACGCCAGCCTGGCTACCAGCGCCGACAAGGGCGCGGTACGCGATAAAAGCAAGCTGGGAGGCTAATCGCTATGGCCGTTTCACAACCGTTGCCCGCCGAACCCGGCGGCGCGGAATATCTGCGAGCGGTGCTCCGCTCGCCGGTATATGAGGTCGCTCAGGTGACGCCGCTGGAAAAGATGGACAAGCTGTCTTCCCGGCTGGGCAACGTTATTCTGGTCAAACGTGAGGATCGTCAGGCAGTGCACAGCTTCAAGCTGCGTGGTGCATACGCCATGATGGCGGGTCTGAGCGACGAACAGAAATTGCATGGCGTAGTGACGGCATCGGCCGGCAACCACGCTCAGGGCGTGGCGCTTTCCGCCAGTCGTCTGGGGATCAGGGCGCTGATCGTGATGCCGGTTGCGACGGCGGATATCAAGGTCGACGCAGTACGCGACTTTGGCGGCGAGGTGCTATTGCATGGCAACAATTTCGATGAGGCGAAAGCCAAGGCGATTGAGTTATCGCAACAGCAACACATGACCTTCGTGCCGCCGTTCGACCACCCGGCGGTGATTGCCGGCCAGGGGACGCTGGCGATGGAGCTGCTGCAGCAGGACGCCCATCTGGATCGCGTATTCGTGCCGGTAGGCGGCGGCGGTCTGGCGGCGGGCGTGGCGGTGCTGATCAAGCAGTTGATGCCGCAGATCCAGGTGATCGGCGTCGAAGCGGAGGATTCCGCCTGCCTGCGGGCGGCGCTGGATGCCGGCCAGCCGGTGGATTTACCGCGCGTGGGGCTGTTTGCCGAAGGCGTGGCGGTCAAGCGTATCGGCAACGAAACCTTCCGTCTGTGTCGCGAGTATCTGGACGATGTGATCACGGTGGACAGCGACGCCATCTGCGCGGCGGTGAAGGATCTGTTCGAGGATGTCCGTGCGATCGCCGAGCCGTCCGGTGCGCTGGCGCTGGCGGGTATGAAGAAGTATATCCAGCAGCACGGCATTCAGGGCGAACGGTTGGCGCATATTCTGTCCGGCGCCAACGTGAACTTCCATGGTTTGCGCTATGTGTCCGAACGGTGCGAATTGGGCGAGCAGCGTGAAGCGCTGATGGCGGTGACGATCCCTGAGCAGAAAGGCAGTTTCCTGAATTTTTGTCAGCTGCTGGGCGGCCGTTCGGTGACGGAATTCAATTACCGTTACGCCGATGCCGACAATGCCTGCATTTTTGTCGGCGTGAGGCTGACGCGCGGCAATAGCGAGCGTCAGGAGATTCTCACGGAGTTGCAGCGTGACGGCTATCAGGTAGTCGATCTGTCCGACGACGAAATGGCCAAGCTGCATGTGCGCTACATGGTGGGAGGGCGTCCCTCAAAGCCGTTGCGCGAGCGACTCTACAGCTTTGAATTTCCGGAATCGCCGGGTGCGTTGCTCAAGTTTCTCAATACATTAGGCACGCGCTGGAACATTACCCTGTTCCACTACCGCAGCCACGGTACCGACTTTGGCCGCGTGCTGGCCGCCTTCGAGCTGGCGGAGCGCGAACCGGAGTTTGAGCAGCATTTGCAGGCGTTGGGTTACGAGTGTCACGATGAAACCCAGAACCCGGCGTTCCGTTTTTTTCTGAAAGGATAAACGGCTGCTGAGGCGCTCATGTCGGGGGCGCCTCACGCCTGCGATTGTCCCGCTTGCGGCGGTTTAATCGGCAGAGATGGGTCGACGAAAACATAACGCGCCAGATGGTGATATGCCGTCTGGCGCGTTATTGTTTATCAACGACATGGTTTATCAATGAGATCGAACGGAACGATTTTTGATGGGAGAGGTGTCATGGCTGATGTGTTTCACGGTTTCTCGCCGCAGGCGCTGACGTTTTTGCAACAGGTGCGTCAGCAGGACAACAAAGCATGGTTCGAAGAGCACCGTTCAAAGCATGGTTCGAAGAGCACCGTTCGGAGTATGACTCGGTATTGTTGTCGCCGTTTCGCGGGCTGGTGGCGGCGCTGGGTGTCACCATGCTGCAAATTGACGATCATTTTGAAACCCGCCCGGCGGTAGGGAAAACCCTATCTCGCATTCATCGCGACACCCGCTTTTCCCACGATAAGTCCCGCTATCGCGACAAAATGTGGTTTACCTTCAAGCGTACTCACAAAGACTGGACGGATGCGCCGGTCTACTTTTTCGAGCTGACGCCGACTGAGTGGAGTTATGGCCTCGGTTATTACAGCGCTAGCCGCACCACGATGGAGCTGTTCCGGCAGACGCTGCGGGATAACCCGCAGGGTTTTCTCGACATGGCGGGTTGTCTGGGGCGGGAGTTTGCGTTGGTCGGGGAAAGCTACAAGCGTCCGCTGGTCAAAGAGCAGGATCCGGCGCTGGCGACCTGGTACAACCGTAAGACGTTCGCGGCGATGACGACCCGTCATGATATGGATGCGTTATTCAGCGACGCACTGATTTCGACGCTGGGACGCGGTTTCACCCAGCTGGAGCCGCTCTATCACTATTTGATGAAGATTGAAACGCTGAAGAGGACGGCAGAATCGGAAAATATCGGTCCTGCCTTTTGGGATGAAAAGTGGTTCAGCCGCTGAGATTACTTGGTCGGTGCCATCAGATAATCAAACAGGTAACTTTCACCGGCGGCGTCGAAAACCGTGATTTGCAGCTGCCGGTTATCAATGCAGGTCAGCAACACTTTTTTCTGCCCGCCGAAACTGCCCTCTGTCTGGCCGATCGCCTGCGTGTCGCTCATTTGGCGTGCGGTTAACGTAAAGTCATCCAGCTTGTCGGCATAACGAAAGGCAATAGAGCCATTGCCGTCGATGTCGCCGTCGTCGTTCTTGAGTGTCAGGTTGGCCAAATGATAAGGCGCTTTCTGGTCGTACATTTCCTTGAAGTAGTCGCTCAGTTCCGCGTATTCCTGATCAGAAAGTTGTAGATAGTATTCATAGCTGTAGTCGCCGTCGAAACAAGCGCTACGGCGCGGCCTGACGATGGGGGCCGGTAGCGTATGCTGGGTGATGTCGTTCAGGTAACGCAGACGAGCGATTTGCTGTTGGTAGCTCTGATGCAAGCACTCCTCGTTACGACAAGCGCTGCGGCTGGTGAGCCAACCGCGCTGAAATAGCGTCAGGTTTTTGTCTTGCGCAGCGCGTTGGGGGTTATCCGTCAGGAACGCGCGTGATTTCTGCCACTCTTTCGCCAGTTCATCGTCCATCTGGCTAAGCGTCGGGTTCTGACAGATCAATTTTTCCTGCGTTGATGCGGCCTGCTGGCAGGGAAAGCTGGCCGCCAATGCTGAAAATGTGCTGCAACTCAAAGCCAGAGGCAGAAGGATTACGGCAAGCAATAGTTTCATTATTGTTCCTGTAAGGTTTCCCAGAATGCGGCAATCAAAGGTTCGCCAAGGCGCTTCTTTTGTACGCAGACGCCTAATTCCAAGGGTTCCATGACTTGTTCTTCCATTACCGAGACACGATTACGCACGGGTTCCGGACTGTTTTCAAGCACTACGTCAGGGATGAGTGCGATGCCGCATCCCAGCGCCACCATCGACACCATGGCTTCGTGGCCGGAAACAGTGGCGTAAATGGGCGGGTTGGTGATGTGTTGACGGCGGAACCACACATCGACCCGTTTCCGCACCGGGCCGTGCTCCGGCAAGATGAACGGGATCTGCGACCAATCAGGATTGGCGTGCAGCGCCTGGGTCTGCACCGGGCAGCGCAGCGCGGGAATGATCAGCGCCAGCGGGATCTCGCCGATCGGCATGAAGTCGACGCTGCCGGGCAAGATCTCTGGATGACCGGCGATGCCGAGATCCGCGTCGTTGGACTGAACTTTATCCACCGCATCGGCGGCGTCGCCGGTGGTGAGCTTGATTTCCACCAATGGGTGCTGTGCCCGGAACCTGTCCAGTATGGGCGGCAGGTGGCTATAGGCGGCGGTGACGGAGCAGAACAGACGCAGTTCGCCGCTGAGCGACGCCCCCTGTTGCTGAAGCTGTAAGCGCAATTGCTGGTAGTGCAGCAGCGTCTGCTGGGCGAAAAGTTTAACCTGCTCGCCGGCGTCGGTCAGGCTGACGGTACGGTTATCCCGCCGGAACAGCGTTTGTCCGAGATCCTCCTCCAGCCGCTGGATCTGGCGTGAAAGAGTGGATGGGCTGATGTGCATCGCCTTGGCGGTACGACCGAAGTGGCAGCTTTCCGCCAGATGCAGGAAAAGTTTCAGGTCCCGTAAGTCCATGCTTGGTCGATCTCGTTTTCATGTTGCAGTTCTTGCAATATTGCGTTGTTAATATATCAATTTAAGCAATGCATTTCCTGTCATATGATGACGACATTCTGATGGGGCAACGGCCGCCGTCTATACCGAACGTGATAAACCACGACACAACATTATGGAGCACGCCACATGGCTAATTATTTCAATACTCTGAACCTGCGTCAGCAGCTGGCGCAACTGGGCAAATGCCGCTTTATGGGCCGTGATGAGTTCGCTGACGAAGCCAACTATCTGAAAGGCAAAAAAGTGGTCATCGTAGGATGCGGCGCCCAGGGGTTGAACCAGGGGTTGAACATGCGTGATTCCGGCCTGGATATCGCTTATGCCCTGCGTGCTGAAGCCATTGCCGAAAAACGCGCTTCCTGGCGCAAAGCGACCGAGAACGGTTTTAAAGTCGGCACTTACGAAGAACTGATCCCGCAGGCTGATTTAGTCGTCAACCTGACGCCGGACAAACAGCACTCCGCCGTGGTTCAGGCGGTTCAGCCGCTGATGAAACAGGGTGCCGCGCTGGGTTATTCCCATGGTTTCAACATCGTTGAAGTCGGCGAGCAGATCCGTAAAGACATCACCGTCGTCATGGTGGCGCCGAAATGCCCGGGCACTGAAGTACGTGAAGAATACAAGCGTGGTTTCGGCGTACCGACCCTGATCGCCGTCCACCCGGAAAACGATCCGAAAGGCGAAGGCATGGCCATCGCCAAAGCTTGGGCGGCCGCTACCGGTGGTCATCGTGCCGGCGTGCTGGAATCTTCCTTCGTGGCCGAAGTGAAATCCGACCTGATGGGCGAACAGACCATTCTGTGCGGTATGTTGCAGGCCGGTTCTCTGCTGAGCTTTGACAAGCTGGTGGCTGACGGCGTGGATCCGGCTTATGCGGAAAAACTGATTCAGTTCGGCTGGGAAACCATCACCGAGGCGCTGAAACAAGGCGGCATCACGCTGATGATGGATCGTCTGTCCAACTCGGCCAAACTGCGTGCGTTTGCACTGTCTGAACAGCTGAAAGGCATCATGGCGCCGCTGTTCCAGAAGCACATGGACGACATTATCTCCGGCGCGTTCTCCGGCGGCATGATGGCTGACTGGGCCAATGACGATGTGAAACTGTTGACCTGGCGTGAAGAAACCGGCAAGACGGCGTTTGAAAATGCCCCGCAGTTCGAAGGCAAAATTTCTGAACAGGAATACTTCGACCACGGCGTTCTGATGATCGCCATGGTGAAAGCTGGCGTGGAACTGGCGTTTGAAACCATGGTGAGCTCCGGCATCATCGAAGAATCCGCTTACTACGAATCGCTGCACGAACTGCCGCTGATTGCGAACACCATTGCCCGTAAACGTCTGTACGAAATGAACGTGGTTATTTCCGACACCGCTGAATACGGTAACTACCTGTTCGCCAACGCCGCCGTACCGTTGCTGAAAGAGACATTCATGGGCAGCCTGCAGGCGGGCGATTTGGGCAAGCCGGTAGCGGCTGCCGGCATCGACAACGCGCAGCTGCGCGATGTGAATGAAGCCATTCGCAACCATCCGATCGAAGTGGTCGGTAAGAAACTGCGCGGCTACATGACCGACATGAAACGTATCGCGGTCGCAGGCTAATACTGTCGTTCGACGATCATTGAACGGGGCGCATATGCGCCCCGTTTTGTTATGGAGCATTAAGGGAATGGGCGCTACATGATGAAAATGCCCCGCCTATTGTTGCCATTATTGATGGCCATGATTTTTTGTCTGGGCCTGATGTTTGTGTACGCAATCTATTGGGGCGATGACGATTACAATCTGGTGCGGCAATACCAGCTTGAAGATAACGTGACGGTGAATTTGCTTCAGTTGGATAGCGGCGCGTCGGCGGGGTCTGTCTATCGGTATACGGTGAGTGTGAACGGCGGCGAAACGGTCGATGTGCTCAAAACCAATAGCCGTGACGTGGATATTCATATGCAGGATGGCGTGCTGGTGATTAACGTCACCGGTGATGTCTATCGGCTGAACAATCGCATTCGCCTTGGCGACGGCGACGAAACGTTAAAAACCCGTATCACCGTGACGCACCAGTGATACGGCCCGAGGCGTCGGGCCGTCTGTTTGTCAGGGGATCAGGCATCCGCCGGGGTGGATTTAAACTCTCGCTCTGCCTGATGGAAGCGCTCGGTCACAGCCGCAGACGGCGCGCGTCCCAGCAGGCTGACCAGCACAATCGTGACCGCGCCGAACAGGAAACCGGGGATGATTTCATACAGGTTCAGCCAACCGTACTGTTTCCAGATGATGACGGTCGCTGCGCCGACCAGCATACCGAACAGCGCGCCATTGCGTGTCATGCGTGGCCACAACAGCGAAATCAGAATCACCGGCCCGAATGCGGCGCCAAAGCCGGCCCAGGCATAGCTAACCAGCCCGAGTACGCGATTTGCCGGATTGGCGGCGAGCGCAATAGCCACTACCGATACCAGCAGCACCATCCCGCGCCCTACCCACACCAACTCTTTCTGGCTGGCGTTTTTACGCAAAAACGGTTTGTACAGATCTTCCGTGATGGCGCTGGAGCAGACCAGCAACTGGCAGCTTAGGGTGCTCATCACCGCCGCTAAAATAGCGGACAGCAGTATGCCGGCGACCCACGGGTTGAACAGCAGCCGAGCCAGTTCTATAAAGACACGCTCGCCGTTTTGCGACACATTGCCGGCCTGTTCTGGGTTTTGGGTGAAGTAGGCGATGCCGAAAAAGCCGACGGTCACGGCGCCCGCCAGACAGAGCACCATCCAGATCATGCTGATGCGGCGGGCGTTATGGATAGTGTGATGCGAATCGGCAGCCATAAAACGCGCCAGAATGTGCGGTTGCCCGAAATAACCCAGACCCCAGCCCATCAGGGAAAGGATGGCCACCAGATCCAGCCCGCGGAACATATCCAGATTGGACAGGTTTTTAGCCTCAATCACACTCAGCGACGGCGCAATGCCGCCGACGGAGAGGATGACGATAACCGGCGTCAGAATCAGTGCGAAGATCATCAGGCTGGCCTGAACGGTATCGGTCCAGCTGACGGCCAAATAACCGCCGATAAAAGTGTAAGCGATGGTCGCGAGGGCGCCGGCCCACAATGCGGTGTTGTAGCTGAGGCCGAATGTACTTTCAAACAACCGGGCGCCTGCTACGATGCCGGATGCGCAATAAATGGTGAAGAACACCAGGATCACCAGTGCGGAAATCACACGCAGCAGTTTGCTTTGATCATCAAAGCGATGGCTGAAATAGTCCGGTAATGTTAGCGCGTTATGGTTGACTTCTGTGTGCACGCGCAGGCGTCCTGCTACCCATTTCCAATTCAGATAGGCGCCCAGCGTCAGGCCGATGGCAATCCAACTTTCAGAAATCCCCGACAGAAACACAGCGCCCGGCAGGCCCATCAACAGCCAGCCGCTCATGTCGGAAGCGCCGGCGGACAGGGCGGTGACAATACTGCCCATGCGACGGCCGCCCAGGATATAGTCGCCGAAATTGTTAGTGGCGCGGTAGGCAAACAGGCCGATCAGGACCATCCCGAAGATGTACACCAGAAAGGTCACTAGCATCGGTGTGCTCATCATCGTCATTCATTTCTCCAGTTATGATTGTTATCCGCATGACCATTGTGGTGATGCGGCACCTGTTTCTGACCGGAACACCGCGCAGAAAAAGGCCCAGTTGGTGGCTACAAGTTATACTTCCTGAAAGAAAACAGCACGGTATGCCTGCCGGATAGCAACCAAAAACACGCGAATACGCACTGCGTCACCAGGTTGCGCGAAGAGGCGACAATAACGACAAAACCGTCTCCCCCGATACTGCTTTCTTTATTACAGGAGTGGATATGGGCACCATCACTATGGGCGTGACGCTGGATGAAGCGACACGAGACCGTCTGCACGCTGCGGCGATACGGCTAGAATGCACGCCGAACTATCTGATTAATCAGGCAATTTTTAGCTATCTTGCGCATCTGGAAAGTGGGGCCGACACACCTGAAATATCATCACTGGCTCAGGGCCAGCTTGAGGCGGAGGAGATTATGCCCCAATCCTGGGAAGAAAAAACCTATCAACCGTTTCTGGGCTTCGCGCAAAACGTGCTGCCGCAGTCGGCGGTCCGCGCTGCCATCACTACTGCCAGTCGTCGACCGGAAACCGAAGTGGTACCGATATTGCTCGATCAGGCGCGCATATCGGCCGAACTGAGCCATCGTATCGCCGTGCTGGCGGGCCGGTTGGTCGAGGGATTGCGTAATGTGCGCCGTCATGGTCATGGCAGCGTGGTGCAGAACCTGTTGCAGGCGTTCTCATTGTCTTCGCAGGAAGGCGTGGCCTTGATGTGTCTGGCTGAATCGCTGCTGCGCGTTCCGGACAACGCCACCCGCGATGCACTGATTCGCGACAAGATCGTCAAAGGCGACTGGCGGACGCGAATCGGGCCTGATAAATCCTTGTTTATCAACGCTACCGCCTGGGGGCTGCTGATTTCCGGCAACGTGCTGGCTTATCAGGATGTCGCCGGTTTGCCCGGTACGCTCCGCCGTTTGATTGCCTGGGGAGGGGAGCCATTGATTCGGGGCAGCGTCGATCTGGCGATGCGCCTGATGGGCGAACAGTTCGTGACCGGTGAAACCATCAGTGATGCGTTAGCCAATGCCCGTCGGCGCGAGGAAATGGGGTTTCGTTACTCCTATGACATGCTTGGCGAAGCCGCCCTGACCGCCACGGATGCACAGGCTTATCTGCACTCCTACCAGCAGGCGATTCGTGCCATCGGCAACGCATCCGCCGGGCGGGGGATCTATGAAGGGCCGGGCATTTCCATCAAGTTGTCGGCGCTGCATCCCCGCTATTGCCGGGCGCAGTATGAACGGGTCATGACGGAGCTGTATCCCCGATTGTTGTCGCTGGTGTTGTTAGCGCGTCAGTATGACATTGGCATTAATATCGACGCGGAAGAGGCGGATCGCCTGGAGATCTCGCTCGATCTGCTAGAGAAATTGTGCGCTGAACCTCAACTGGCGGGGTGGAACGGCATCGGTTTTGTGGTGCAGGCCTATCAAAAACGTTGCCCGCTGGTGCTCGATGCGTTGATCGATCTGGCTCGGCGCAGCCAACGGCGGCTGATGGTACGGCTGGTCAAAGGCGCTTACTGGGACAGCGAAATCAAACGGGCGCAGGTCGAAGGGCTGGAAGGGTATCCGGTCTATACCCGCAAGGTGTACACCGATGTGGCTTACCTGGCCTGCGCCCGTCGGTTATTAGCGGAACCGGCGCTGATCTATCCGCAATTCGCCACCCACAACGCACATACCTTGAGCGCCATCTACCATCTGGCGGGGAGCAACTACGCACCGGGTCAGTATGAATTCCAATGTCTGCATGGCATGGGGGAGTCGCTGTACGAGCAGGTGGTGGGGAAAACGTCCGACGGTAAACTCGGGCGCCCCTGTCGTGTGTATGCACCGGTCGGCACGCATGAAACGCTGCTAGCTTATCTGGTTCGGCGTCTGCTGGAAAACGGTGCCAATACGTCGTTCGTCAATCGTATCGCCGACCTGTCGATTCCCGTGGATGTGCTGACGGCCGACCCGGTGAGCGAAGTGGATGCGATGGCGGCACGGGAAGGACTGGCTGGCCTGCCGCATCCGCATATTCCCTTGCCGCGTCATCTATACGGCAGCCAGCGGCGTAATGCGTTCGGTGTAGATTTGGCGTGCGAGCATGTGCTGGCTTCGCTGTCCAGCGCCTTGCTGATCAGCGCAGCCAGTACATGGCAGGTGGCGCCGGTATTGGCGGCGGGGTCGATGGCGATAACGGAAGCGCAGCCGGTATGTAATCCGGCGGATCGGCGCGATATCGTCGGCTATGTACGGGAAACGAGCCCTGCGGAGATTGAACAGGCACTCAATGATGCGACGGAGCGGTTCGCCGTCTGGCGTTCGACGCCTGCGACGGAACGGGCGGTGGTGTTGAGTCGGGCGGCGGATATCATGGAAAGCCAGCGGGCGGCGCTGATGGCGCTGCTGGTGCGGGAAGCGGGAAAAACGCTGCCGAATGCGCTGGCGGAAGTGCGGGAAGCAGTTGATTTTCTGCGTTATTACGCGGAGCAGATGGCCTTGCTCGATGATCAGACCTGCTATCCGCTCGGGCCGGTGGTTTGCATCAGTCCATGGAATTTTCCGTTGGCAATCTTTACCGGACAGGTCGCCGCCGCGCTGGCGGCGGGCAACAGTGTGTTGGCCAAGCCGGCGGAACAAACGCCGTTAACGGCGGCGCAGGTGGTGGACATTCTGCTGGCGGCGGGTATTCCTCCTGGGGTACTGCAACTGTTGCCGGGGCCGGGGGAATCGGTGGGGGCTGCGTTGGTTAGGGATCCGCGGGTGTGCGGCGTGCTGTTTACCGGCTCGACGGCCGTGGCCGCGCAACTGCGTCAATCGGTGGCCGAACGTCTTGGCCCGCAAGGCCGACCGATACCGCTGATTGCCGAAACCGGCGGCATCAATGCCATGATTGTCGATTCGTCCGCCCTGACGCAGCAGGTGGTAGCGGATGTTATCGCATCGGCGTTCGATAGCGCGGGGCAACGTTGTTCCGCGTTGCGGTTGCTGTGTGTACAGGACGATGTGGCGGATGCCACCCTGAACATGTTGTTGGGCGCGATGGCGGAATGCCGGATCGGCAATCCGGATCGCCTGACGACGGATATCGGCCCGCTGATTGATGCGGATGCCAGACACCGGGTCGAACGGCATATCCAGGCCATGCGGGCGAAAGGCCGCAAGATTTATCAGGTATCGCGACCAACGGCGCCGGAAGAACTGGCCGTCGGCCATTTTTTGGCGCCTACACTGATCGAACTGACTGGCGTGGATGACCTGCAGCAGGAAGTTTTCGGCCCGGTGCTGCATGTGGTGCGTTATCCGCGGGAACGGCTTGGCGAGGTGCTGGCGCAAATTAATGCGTTGGGGTATGGCCTGACGATGGGGCTGCATACCCGTATTGACGACACGATCACCCAGGTGATGGAGACGGCGAATGTCGGCAATCTTTACATCAATCGCAATCTGGTCGGCGCGGTGGTTGGTGTGCAGCCTTTCGGCGGCGAAGGGTTGTCGGGTACCGGGCCGAAAGCAGGGGGGCCGCTTTATCTCTGGCGGCTGTTGTCGCAGTATCCGCCGGAAATCGCCGCCGGTTCGTTGTTACGGCAAGGCGCGAAGGACGATGCTGACCTGCTGCTGCGTGAGGCGTTATCCGGGCTGGACGCCTGGGCGCAGGCGAACCGGCGCGAGGCGTTGCTCGACTGTTGTCGGCGTTACGACCAATTGACGCCGGTGGGCATCGCTCAGACACTGCCCGGCCCGACGGGGGAGCGCAATACCTATAGGCTGTTGCCGCGTGGGCGAGTGTTGTGTTTGTCGGAGAACGACGATGATGCGCTGATCCAGCTGGCGGCGGTGCTGGCAGTCGGCTGTCAGGCATTGTGGCCGCAGTCGGCCGAATTACAGGCGCTTTACCTGAAATTGCCGGAAAGCGTGCAGTCGGCCATTCATTTTTGCCGGGACTGGCGGATGGAGGCGGTCTGTTTCGACGCGGCGCTGTGCCATGGTGATGCGGAGGCGTTGCAGGCGTATGGTCGGGCGCTGGCGCAACGCGGCGGCGCGATTATCGGCATGCAGGGGCTGCCGAGCGGTGATACGAACATCGTATTGGAATGGCTGCTGAAAGAGCGGGTGGTCAGCATCAATACTACCGCGGCTGGAGGCAACGCCAGCCTGATGACGATGGGGCAGCTATGACGGCGTTGTCTTCGGCCCATTTTCTGGAAACGGCTCGCATTTACAGCAACAAATGGCGTGTTTGCACGGATTTCCGTGGCTGACTCTGGACATCCATACAGTGTGAATTTACTGTGGCGTCAGCACTCAATAACCGGGAGGCAGTGTGGATATCGCCTTATTTTATGGTCTGGGCGGCGGCACCGTTGGTTTGCTGGTGGGATGGCTGATAACCAGCCTACGCGGGCAACAGCAACGGGCGCAGCATGATGTCGAACATCGATTGCAGGAACAGGCGCAGGAGCAACTGCGGCGGAGCCTTGACGATAGTCAGCAGGCGAGACAACAAGATCAGCGGCGTCTGGAACAACAAGAGCAGGAATTGCGTCTTCTCTACAGTCAGCAGGCGGCCAGTGAGGAAAAATTACGACAACTGACTGAATTACGTGAGGAGTGTGTTCAGCTCAATCAAGAACTGCGGGCGTTGCGCGAGGTGAACGGCGCGCAGGAAGCAGAACTGCGAGAAGTCACCATTCGACTGGAAGAGACGCGCTTGGCGGCAGAAGAGAAACAGCGCCTGCTGATTAACAGCGAGCAACGGCTGTCGACTCAGTTCGAAAATCTGGCAAACCGTATTTTCGAGCAGAGCGGACAAAAGGTGGATCAGCAAAACCGGCAGAGTCTGGATCGCCTGTTGACCCCGTTGCGGGAACAGCTCGACGGTTTTCGGCGCCAGGTACAGGATAGCTTCGGCGCCGAGTCGAAGGAACGGCATACGCTGGCCCATGAAATCCGCAATCTGCAACAGCTCAACGCACGTATGGCGCAGGAGGCCGTCAATCTTACCAACGCGCTGAAAGGCGACAATAAAATGCAGGGCAACTGGGGCGAAGTGGTGCTCAGCAGGGTGCTGGAAAGCTCCGGGCTGCGGGAAGGATATGAGTATGAGACGCAGGTCAGCATCCAGAACGGCACCGCTCGTCTGCAACCGGACGTGATTGTCCGTTTGCCGCACGGCAAGGATGTGGTGATCGACGCCAAAATGTCGTTGCTGGCCTACGAACGCTATTTCAACGGCGTCGGCGATATTGAGCGCGCTGCGGCGCTGAATGAACATATCGCGTCTATTCGCGGCCACATTCGACTGTTGAGCGGTAAGGATTATCAACAACTGCCCGGTTTGCGCTCGCTGGATTACGTGCTGATGTTCATTCCGGTGGAACCTGCATTTCTGGTCGCTATTGATCGTCAACCTGAGCTGATCACGGAAGCATTGAAACACAATATTATGCTGGTCAGCCCCACAACCTTGCTGGTAGCGTTACGAACCATCAATAATCTGTGGCGTTATGAACAGCAGAGCCGCAATGCCCAATTGATTGCTGAACGCGCTTCCCGGTTGTACGACAAGCTAAGGCTGTTTGTGGACGATATGAATATGCTCGGGCAGAGTCTGGAAAAAGCCCAGAGCAGTTATCGTCAGGCGATGAAAAAGATGGTGTCGGGCCGGGGTAATCTGATCAGCCAGGCGGAAGGCTTCCGCACGCTAGGGGTGGAAATTAAACGCCCGGTCAATGCGGCGCAGTGGGAGGACGATATGTTGCCGCTGGAGGATGAAACCGTTCCGGATGCCCTGTCGCAGACGGACATTGTGCAAGAACGGGGCGCATAGTGGGCGACATGGTGAAGGGGGTATTGATGATCCAGGCCTCAGTATCGGTACTTCCCGCGTTTTTAAGCTAAAGAAGGACGGTCGATTTGGGCCTGGGTTTGTTACACTCTTACCCACTAATAGGTAATCTCCTCCCGACGTTGATAGAAAACAGGCAAAGAACATGGCAGATGATTCGGACAAAACGACACATTTCGGCTTTCGCACGGTAGCCAGGGACGAAAAGGAAGGCATGGTGGCGGATGTCTTCCACTCGGTAGCGGCGAAGTATGACCTGATGAACGATCTGATGTCGTTTGGCATTCACCGTATCTGGAAACGATTCACTATCGAATGCAGCGGCATACGCCGTGGGCAGCGGGTGCTAGATCTGGCCGGCGGTACCGGCGACCTGACTGCGAAATTTTCGCGACTGGTGGGCGAAGAAGGCGAAGTGGTGCTGGCGGATATCAACGATTCCATGCTGAAAGTGGGGCGCGAGAAACTGCGCAACAAAGGTGTGGTCGGTAACGTTAGCTATGTGCAGGCCAATGCCGAAGCGTTACCGTTTCCGGATAATTTTTTCGACTGCATTACCATCGCATTCGGGTTGCGTAACGTCACGGATAAAGACAAGGCGCTGCGTTCCATGTTCCGGGTGCTGAAGCCGGGCGGTCGTTTGTTGGTGTTGGAATTTTCCAAACCTACCACCAAGTTGTTCAGCAAAATCTATGACGCTTATTCTTTCCACGTGTTGCCCCGTATTGGCGAAATGGTTGCCAGCGATGCCGGCAGTTACCGCTATCTGGCCGAGTCCATCCGCATGCACCCGGATCAGGAAACCCTGAAAGGCATGATGGCGGACGCGGGTTTTGAAAATGTCGAATACTTCAACCTGACTAACGGGATAGTGGCGTTGCATCGCGGGTTTAAGTTCTGAGTTGGACATCTAAGTTGGAAATACCATGCCGATACTGCCTGTGTTGACTGCGGCGCTGGAGACAGCGCTAAACCAACTGTTGTTTCGTGATCGGAGTATGAGGATCGCCCGTCAGCGTCTGAGTGGAAAAACGTTGCGTATTGAAGTGGCCGAGCTGGATACGCCGTTGGTGCTGATTTTCTCCGAACATCATCTTGATGTGATGACCCAGTGGTCGTCAGCGACGGATTGCCTGTTGCAAACACGGCTGTCCGCCCTGATGCGGTTACGGGATCGTCAGCAGTTGTCCGCGCTGATGCGTAGTGGCGATCTGGTGCTTGAGGGCGACATTCAGGTCGCCCAGCAGCTGATCACATTGTTGGATCTGGCAGAGTTCGACCCGGCGGAATGGCTGGCTCCCTATCTGGGGGATATTGCCGCCGAGGGGATGAGCCAATTGGCACAGCGATGGGCGGGCGGGTTAGTGAATAACCTGTGTCGGCAGCGAGCGGCTTTATCGGAAAATGTGACCGAAGAGTGGCGGCTGGCGCCGGGAAAGCTGGAACATGTCTGGTTCGGTGATGAAGTGGTCGCATTGTCGGCCGCGACCGATGCACTGGCGGAGCGTCTGAATCGGTTGGAGGGAGCGCAATGACACCGGGAGAATTGCTGCGGCTGTACCGTATTCTCAGCGTGCTGCTGAATTATGGTCTGGATGAACTGGTTCCCCGAATCCCTCTTACCTGGCCATTACGCCTGTGGCGGCGCTTGTTGTTCTGGCTTCCCAATCGTCACAAAGACAAACCGCTGGGTGAGCGGCTGCGTTTGGCGCTTCAGGAATTGGGACCGGTGTGGATCAAGTTCGGGCAGATGATGTCCACCCGCCGGGATCTATTTTCGCCGGCGATCGCCGATCAATTGGCGCTGTTGCAGGATCAGGTACAGCCTTTCGACGGCAAGTTGGCGCGCCAGCAGATCGAGTCGGCCATGGGTGACAGGCTGGAAAACTGGTTTGACGATTTCGAGATCATACCGCTGGCATCTGCCTCTATTGCCCAGGTTCATACCGCCCGGCTGAAATCTACTGGGAAAGACATCGTCATCAAGGTGATTCGTCCGGATATCCTGCCGGTCATCAAGGCGGATATGCGCCTGATGAACCGCATTGCCGGCTGGTTGCCCATTCTCTTGCCCGATGGTCGTCGGTTGCGTCCCCGTGAAGTGGTGCGCGAGTACGAAAAAACCCTACTGGATGAGCTGAATCTAATGCGGGAAGCCGCCAATGCCATTCAGCTGCGGCGCAATTTCGAAAACAGCCCGATGCTGTATATTCCCGAGGTCTATCCCGATTATTGCAGCGAACGGGTGCTGGTGATGGAGCGTATTTATGGCATACCGGTATCGGATGTCGACGCACTCAAACGCCATGGCATCAATATGCCGTTGCTGGCGGAGCGGGGGGTTCAGGTGTTTTTCACCCAAGTGTTCCGCGACAGCTTTTTCCACGCCGATATGCACCCCGGCAACATCTTTATCAGCTACGAACATCCGGAAGATCCGCAGTACATCGGTATCGACTGTGGGATTGTCGGCTCCCTAAACAAGGACGATAAACGCTATCTGGCGGAAAATTTTATCGCGTTCTTCAATCGTGATTACCGGCGGGTGGCCGAGCTACATGTGGACTCCGGTTGGGTACCGGCGGATACCAATGTGGAAGAGTTCGAGTTTGCTATCCGGACGGTCTGCGAGCCCATATTTGAAAAGCCGTTAGCAGAAATTTCTTTCGGTCATGTATTATTGAACCTCTTTAATACGGCGCGCCGTTTCAATATGGAAGTGCAGCCGCAGTTAGTGTTGCTTCAGAAAACGTTGCTGTACATAGAAGGGTTGGGACGCCAGCTTTATCCGCAACTGGATCTGTGGAAAACCGCTAAACCTTTTCTCGAAACCTGGCTGAAAGACCAAGTGGGATTCCCGGCGATGTGGCGCGCTTTCAGGGAGAAAGCCCCGTTCTGGGTCGAGAAAATGCCGGAACTTCCGGAACTGTTCTATGATGGCCTGCGCCAGCACAAACTGCTGCGGCAGAGTGTAGAGCAGATGACCGGGGAGTTGCGGGCGCAGCGGGTTCGCCACGGTCAGTCTCGCTATTTGCTTGGCGTGGGCGCGACGTTGCTGTTGAGCGGTACCATCCTGCTGGTCAGTCAGGTTGAGGCGGATATTGTACCCGCTGGTTTGATCGCGGCAGGCATTGTCGCTTGGGTTATCGGGTGGCGCTGTGCGCGTTGAATATCTCGCATGATGACCGTCAGGGATGTGAGGTTGTTCTGTAGGTTCTTTTTTGAATTGAAGAGGCAAAGAAGAGTATGGGCGGAATTAGTATCTGGAATCTGTTAGTCATCGCGGTCATCGTGGTGCTGTTGTTTGGTACCAACAAATTGCGAACCATCGGTTCCGATCTCGGAGCGTCGATCAAGGGGTTCAAGAAAGCGATGAGCGATGAACCTCAACCGCCTGCGGCTGAAGACCGTCAGCAGGATGCCGATTTCTCCCCTAAATCTCTTTCGGACCAGAAGTCCCCGGCCGACAAAGAAGAGAAGAACCAGCATAAAGAACAGGTGTAAGTAGTGTTTGATATCGGATTTGGTGAGCTGCTGCTGGTAATGGTGCTCGGTCTGGTGGTTTTGGGGCCGGAGCGTCTGCCTGTCGCGGTGAAAACGGTGGCTGGCTGGATTCGCACGCTACGTTCGTTGGCGTCGACGGTGCAGAATGAGCTGGCGCAGGAAATGAAGCTGCAGGAATTGCAGGACAGCCTGAAAAAGGTGGAAAAAGCCAGCCAGTTGCAGGCGTTATCGCCGGAGCTGCAAGCGTCGATGGATGAACTGAAGGAAGCGGCCAGCGCCATGAAGCGTAGCTATACGATTGAGCCGGATGCCGGTGTGTCGGCGACGCCGGTGTTATCGCCGGGCGATCCTGAGGCGGTACATGACGGCGTGAGTAGCGTGGAGTCTGCGGTGATGCAAACAATCGCGCCGCCTCCGCCATCGGCTGGCACTCAGTTAGCCGCCGCTACCGCCGTGAAACCGGCGTTGACGGCGTTGCCCAATCTCTTGGGACTCGAGCCCAGGCAAACAGTGAAAACCGGCAGTGATGCCGGTGTTTCCCC
This sequence comes from Musicola keenii, assembly GCF_014855505.1. Taxonomy (NCBI): domain Bacteria; kingdom Pseudomonadati; phylum Pseudomonadota; class Gammaproteobacteria; order Enterobacterales; family Pectobacteriaceae; genus Musicola; species Musicola keenii. The sequence continues at coordinate 26,997 of NZ_JAAWVW010000024.1, forward strand.
TTCCCACTCTTCCGGTGATCGTTAGTGTATGGCCGTAGATGAAACCCAACCGTTAATCAGTCACTTGATTGAACTTCGCAAACGTCTGCTGAACAGCATCATCAGTGTTCTGGTGGTTTTTCTGGCGCTGGTTTATTTCGCCAATGATATTTATCAGTTTGTCTCTGCGCCATTGCTCAAACAGATGCCTGCCGGCACCAGTATGATCGCAACCGATGTCGCATCGCCGTTTTTCACCCCGATCAAGCTGACCCTGATTGTTTCCGTATTTGTTTCTGCGCCGTTGGTGCTGTATCAGGTATGGGCGTTTGTCGCACCGGCGCTGTATAAACACGAGCGTCGTCTGATGATGCCGTTGTTGGTATCCAGCAGTCTGCTGTTTTATCTGGGGATAGCGTTCGCGTATTTCCTGGTGTTCCCGTTGGCGTTCGGTTTCTTTGCTCAAACTGCGCCGAAAGGGGTGACAATCGCCACTGATATCAAAAATTATCTCGATTTCGTCATGGCGATATTCATGGCATTCGGCGTGGCGTTCGAAGTGCCGGTCGCGATTATTTTGTTGTGCTGGAGCGGTGTGACGACGCCAGCGGCGCTGCGGCAAAAACGCCCGTATGTGCTGGTCGGCGCATTTGTGGTGGGGATGTTTCTGACGCCGCCGGACGTCTTTTCCCAGACGCTGTTGGCTATTCCCATGTATCTGCTGTTTGAAATCGGCGTGTTTTTTGCGCGTTTCTATGTCGGCAAGCGCCGTCGCGGCGAAGAAGATACGGAAGAAACGACCGAATCTCAGTGATACCGGGACGCTCACCGTTCCGGTTCCTCAGTTAAACCGACACCTCTCATCGAGAGGTGTTGTTTTTTGTTACGTCTGACGGCACGTCGACCCTCAGCAGGGAGTGCAGTGGAGGCCTTATGTTTGATATCGGTGTCAATTTGACCAGCTCGCAATTTGAGAGTGACCGCGATGCGGTGATGTCTCGCGCCCGTCGTGAAGGCGTTACGGGCATGTTGCTGACTGGCACTGGTATTGAAGAGAGTCGGCATGCGCTGAGGCTGGCAGAAGGCGAACCGGGATATTGTTGGTCTACTGCGGGTCTCCACCCGCACGAGGCCAGTAGCTGGACGGACGCTGCGGCGCAGTCTATCCGACAGTTGGCCGCTTACCCGCAGGTTGTAGCGATCGGCGAATGCGGGCTTGATTTCAACCGCAATTTTTCTACGCCGCCGGAGCAAGAGCGGGCATTCAACGCTCAATTGGAGATAGCCGCCGATCTTGGCATGCCGGTCTTTATGCATTGCCGGGAAGCGCATTCGCGTTTCATGACGTTGCTGCGTCCCTGGTTGGGAAAACTACCCGCTGCGGTGTTGCACTGCTTTACCGGCACCCGGGACGAACTGGATGAGTGTCTTCAGGCGGGGCTGTCTATCGGCATTACCGGCTGGGTTTGCGACGAACGGCGTGGCCTGGCGCTACGCGCATTGTTGGAATACATTCCGGATGATCGTCTGTTGCTGGAAACCGACGCCCCTTACTTACTGCCCCGCGATTTACACCCGAAACCGACATCCCGCCGCAATGAGCCATGCTTCTTGCCGCATATCGTTCGTCAGGTAGCCGTCTGGCGGAAACAGGATGCCGTCGCGTTGGGCCGCGTTGTGGATGATAACGCCCGCCGGATTTTCCGGCTGGGCCAGAAAGGAGAATAAGACTATGAGCAATGCTTTTCCCGGTACATTTCCCGGTAGACGCATGCGTCGCTTGCGTCGTCATGATTTCAGCCGTCGCCTGGTCGCGGAACATCAGGTAACGGTTAACGATCTGATCTATCCCGTGTTTGTCATGGAAGGAACCGGAACTCGGCAGGAAGTTCCCTCTATGCCGGGCGTGTATCGCCTGACCATCGACGAATTGCTCAGCGAGGCGGAAGCGGTGGCGAAGCTGGGGATTCCGGTGCTTTCGCTGTTCCCGGTTATTGAGGCGGATAAAAAATCGCTGCATGCGGAAGAGTCATATAACCCAGATGGGTTGGTGCAACGCGCTGTGCGGGCATTGAAAGATGCGGTGCCGGAGCTGGGCCTGTTGACCGACGTAGCGTTGGATCCTTACACCACGCATGGTCAGGATGGCGTGATTGATGACGAAGGCTATGTCATCAACGACATTACTAGAGAAATTCTGGTGCGTCAGGCGCTGTCCCATGCCCAGGCCGGTGCCGAGATTGTAGCACCCAGCGATATGATGGACGGGCGTATTGGCGCCATTCGCGATCAACTGGAAAATCAGGGACTGGTTAATACGCAGATCATGGCCTATTCCGCTAAGTATGCCTCCTGTTATTACGGCCCATTCCGTGACGCGCTAGGTTCTGCGGGCAATTTGAAAGGCGGCAACAAGAAAACCTATCAGATGGATCCAGCCAATGGCGATGAAGCGCTGCAAGAGATTGCGCAGGATCTGCAGGAGGGGGCGGACATGGTGATGGTGAAGCCCGGCATGCCATACCTGGATGTGGTGCGCCGCGTGAAGGATACCTTCGGCGTGCCGACCTTTGCCTACCAGGTGTCCGGCGAGTACGCGATGCAGATGGCGGCCATTCAGAATGGCTGGCTGCAGGAGCAGCCGCTGGTGATGGAGTCGTTGCTGTGCTTTAAACGCGCCGGCGCCGACGGCGTGCTGACCTACTTTGCCAAACGTGTAGCGCAGTGGCTGCATGAAGAAGCCCTGCGGCGCTGAGAGCAAAAGCCGCCGGAGCGCCCGGCTCTGGCGGTTTACACTTTCCGGAACTGGCGATTATCGAGGCACTGCTGAACTTGTTTGTTCAACAAATTGAGCAGCAGCATGGAGCGGGCCTCGCCGTTAGGCTCGGCATAGATAGCCTGTAAGCCACTGAAGACACCTTCAGTGATCACCACGCGATCGCCCGGCTGCGGGGTCTCGGGGTCGATAATCTTTTCCGTCTGATGTGACTGGAGATCCTCTATCACCTGTGACGGAACGATGGCCGGCATGGCGCCAAAGCGAACGAAGTGGCTGACGCCGCGAGTGGAGTTGACCGTGGTGGTGTGTATGCGCTCTGGATCGAATTCCACAAAGAGATAATTGGGAAACAGCGGCTCGCTGACTTCCGTTCGTTTGCCGCGAACGACTTTTTCCAGCGTGATCATCGGGCTCAGGCACGTAACGAACTGACGTTCCAGATGTTCTTTGGCTCGCAGTAACTGGCCGCGCTTGCAGTACAGGAGATACCAGGATTGCATAATTTCACTTTTCTGTGGTTTCAGCCTGAGAGGATAACAAAAGCGCTGCGGGATAAAACGTTTCTGGTAGAGAATTTTAACGGGGCGTGCGGTGAGCGGAGTCTGCCATTGCAAATAGCCATGGCGGAGAAGCGACAGCATGGGGAAGAGTCTCTATAATAACCGCCACCACTGACTTTCCTGATGATCAGCATGAAATACCGAGATTTACGTGAGTTCCTCGCGCAGCTTGAAGCCAGAGGCGAATTGAAACGTATTCGCCAGCCGATCGATCCCTATCTGGAAATGACCGAAATCGCCGATCGCACGCTGCGAGCTGAAGGGCCGGCGCTTTTGTTTGAAAACCCGAAAGGGTATGACATCCCGGTGCTGTGCAACCTGTTTGGTACGCCGAAGCGTGTTGCACTGGGGATGGGGCAGGAGGAAGTGAGTGCGTTGCGGGATGTCGGTCGCCTACTGGCCTTTCTCAAGGAGCCCGAACCGCCGCGCGGATTTCGTGATCTGGTTGATAAGTTGCCGCAGTTTCGGCAGGTATTGAATATGCCGACTAAGCGATTATCGTCGGCGCCCTGTCAGGAACTGGTCTTACAGGGTGATGAGGTTGATCTGGGGAAGATCCCGGTGATGCATTGTTGGCCGCAAGATGTCGCGCCGCTGGTGACATGGGGGCTGACGGTTACACGCGGTCCGTTCAAAGAGCGCCAGAATCTGGGGATTTACCGCCAACAGGTGATTGGCCGTAATAAGCTCATCATGCGCTGGCTGTCCCATCGTGGCGGCGCGTTGGATTTTCAGGAGTGGTGTCAGCAACACCCCGGAGAGCGTTTCCCGGTGGCGGTGGCGCTGGGTGCTGATCCGGCGACTATCCTCGGCGCCGTTACGCCGGTGCCGGATACATTGTCCGAATATGCGTTTGCCGGGTTGCTGCGTGGTCATAAAACCGAAGTGGTTAAATGCCTGACCAGCGATCTGGACGTACCCGCCAGCGCAGAAATCGTACTGGAAGGGTATATCGAACCCGGTGAAACGGCGCCCGAAGGGCCGTATGGCGATCATACCGGTTATTACAACGAAGTGGATGATTTCCCAGTCTTTACCGTTACCCACATTACCCGGCGTCGGGACGCTATCTATCATTCCACCTACACCGGCCGCCCACCTGATGAGCCGGCGGTGTTGGGGGTGGCGTTGAATGAAGTGTTTGTTCCGCTGCTGCAAAAACAGTTCCCTGAGATCGTCGATTTCTACCTGCCGCCGGAGGGCTGTTCCTACCGGCTGGCAGTGGTGACGATGAAGAAACAGTATGCAGGGCACGCCAAACGAGTCATGATGGGCGTCTGGTCTTTCCTGCGCCAGTTCATGTATACCAAGTTTGTCATTGTTTGTGACGATGACATTAACGCCCGGGACTGGAAGGATGTTATCTGGGCGATGACGACTCGTATGGATCCCGCCCGCGATACAGTATTGATGGAAAATACGCCGATTGATTATCTGGATTTTGCGTCTCCGGTTTCCGGGCTGGGCTCCAAAATGGGGCTGGATGCGACCAATAAATGGCCAGGCGAAACGCAGCGCGAATGGGGGCGTCCCATTACCAGGGACCCATCGGTCTGCGCCCGTGTTGATGCTATCTGGGATGAGTTAGCCATTTTCAGTGACAGCGGCAAGCGGCGTTAGCCTGTTACTCTGTCCCCCGTTTTGTATTAATCACCCTACAGAGGGAATTCATGACGACTTTGAGCTGTACCGTGATCTCAGTAGACGCGATAACCGATACGGTTTATCGGGTGCGTTTGTTGCCGTCGGCCCCGTTCACTTTTCAGGCCGGTCAGTATCTGATGGTGGTAATGGATGAGCGGGATAAGCGGCCGTTCTCCATCGCATCGACGCCCATGGAGCAGAATTTTATTGAACTGCATATCGGCGCATCGGAAATGAACCTTTATGCGATGGCGGTGATGGATCGGATCCTTAAGGAACAATCGTTGATTGTGGATCTGCCGCACGGAGAAGCCTGGCTGCGGGAAGATAGTGATCGGCCGTTGATTTTGATCGCTGGCGGCACGGGGTTTTCCTATGTGCGTTCGATTTTGCTAACGGCACTGGCGCATCAACCCCATCGTCAGATTTCCATTTACTGGGGCGGGCGAGAAACGCGCCATCTGTATGATTTATCAGAATTGGAAGCGCTGGACGAGCAGTTTGCTAACCTGAAGGTGATCCCGGTGGTCGAACAGCCGGAAGGCGAATGGCGGGGACGTACCGGGACGGTGCTGAGTGCGGTGCTGCAGGACTTCGGTTCGCTGACTGAATACGACATCTATATTGCCGGGCGTTTCGAAATGGCGAAAATCGCACGCGAGCGGTTTTGCAATGAACGTGGCGCTCAGGCGGCCCATTTATACAGCGACGCTTTTTCGTTTATCTAGTTCACTCTTCGCAACGACATGTGACCGCTGCCAGCGGTCATTTTGTTGTGAGCCGATTCCGGCAGAGCCGTCTGTGTATGACGTTCGTAGTGCGAAACGCTATGCGATAGCCCCTGCATCCCCGCCGTTTTATTGATGTTGTCGAGCCTGCCCAGAAACCTGATTTTCCCCTGCGTGGTGATAGCGGCCTGGGAAGCGCCTGCGATGTACATCGCGATGAGACTCCCCACGCCGTCTGATGACGTACTGTCTCCGGCAGATAAGCGATTATGCCGGTGACGCCGCCTGCCAGGTTTTGAATCCGCCTGCCAGGTTTTTCGCCCGGAAACCGAGCTGGCTTAGCATTCTATACGCCACATGTCCGCGTAGGCCGGACTGACAACCGATGATGATCTCTTTATCTCTGGGCAGTTCCGCCAGACGCTGGCGCAATTCATCCAGCGGGATATGCAGTGCGTGTGGATATTCGCCGAATTTCCCGAGTTCACCCGTCGTGCGGATATCCAGCAGGCACTGGGTTGCCGGATCAAGGGCATCAACCCTGTCCGCATGGCAGATGGCGGTATCGCCGTTCAGTACGTTCGTTGCCAGCATGCCGGCCTGATTGACGACATCGCGTGCGCTGTTGAATGGCGGCGCGTAAGCGAGTTCCAGATTTTCCAGATCCCGTACATGCAGCCCGGCCCGCTGGGCGACGGCGATAACATCAATGCGTTTGTCTACGCCGGCTTTACCTGTCGCCTGCGCGCCGAGGATTGCGCCATCGTCCGGCGAGAATAGCAGTTTCAGCGAGATCATCTCTGCCCCGGGGTAGTAACCCGCGTGATCGGCGGCATGGACATAGACTTTCTGGTAAGCGCGGTTCAGACGTTGCAGCGATTTTTCGTTCATGCCGACGCAACCGGCGCTGTGATCGAATACCTTGCAGATAGCCGTGCCCTGTGTGCGTAAGTAGTGGTGCTGGCGGCCAAGCATGTTGTCCGCTGCCAGCCGTCCTTGCCGGTTAGCTGGGCCTGCCAGCGGAAACAGCGCCGGTATACCGCTCACCCACTCTTCGGTTTCGACCGCATCCCCAACCGCATAGATGTGCGCATCTGATGTTTGCATCAACGAGTTGACGGCGATACCGCCTCGGGCACCGAGAGCCAACCCGGCTGTTTGCGCCAGATGGGTATCCGGTTTAACGCCAATTGACAGCAGTACCATACCTGTCACCTGTTCGGCGCCGTCGCTCAGGGATAACCGGAGTTGGTTGTCGTTTTCCTGATGAATCGCCGTCAGCCCAGTATTGAGGCGTAAATCGACGCCATGTTGACGGATGACCTGATGCAGCGGCGCAGCCATTTCAGGATCGAGCGGCGGCATCACCTGCGACCCCAGTTCAAGCACGGTGACACGTAGACCCAACTGCACCAGCGCTTCCGTGACTTCCAGCCCGATAAATCCACCACCGACCACGGTAACGTGCTGAGGTGTGTGGCGCTGAATGTGATCCAGAACTCTGTCCATGTCGGTGATGTTGCGCAGTGTGAAGATACCGGGCAAATCGATGCCAGGCAGGGGCGGGACGACCGGGTTGGCACCGGGGCTAAGCAGCAACCGGTCGTAACTTTCGGTATAGATGTTACCGTCCCGCAGGTTATGGATGCTCAGTGTTTGCGCCGCGGCGTCGATCGCCGTGACTTCCTGTTCTATTCGAACCTCTACGTTAAAACGTGCGGCGAAGTCTTCCGGCGTTTTGAGCAACAGGGACTGGCGGTTTGGGATATCACCACCGATGTGGTAAGGCAAGCCACAGTTGGCAAAGGAGACGTAAGGCCCCCGTTCCAGCAGGATGATCTCTGCTGATTCCGATAGCCGGCGTGCGCGTACCGCAGCGGATGCTCCACCGGCAACGCCGCCGATGATGATGATTTTCTGCATGGCGTTTCTCCTGTTTGTGTGTCCTTGTTCCTGATGAGCAAGGCTTGATGATAATCTACAATAGTATATTATATATTTTTATAAAATATGTTTTTATAAACAGGAAGGAGGCTTTATGCCGGAATTGAATGCACCGGTCAGTGAACAAACGATGCGGGAGGCGGCGCACGGTGCGGCAGATGTATTGCGGGCGCTGGCAAACGACGATCGTCTGATGCTGATGTGCTTCCTGAGTCAGGGTGAGGCGTCCGTCGGGCAGATGGAGCAAGCTCTGGGCATTCATCAACCGACCTTGTCCCAGCAACTGGGCGTGATGCGGCGTCTGAACCTGGTGACGACCCGTCGAGAAGGAAAACAAATTTTCTATTGCATTGAAGACCCGCGCATTCTGACGTTGCTGAATACGCTTTACGCGCTGTATTGTCCCGGCGCATCGGATAAGGAGTAACAGATGACGATCAATACCGATGTATTTACCCCCGTTGCTAGCCTGACCGGCGGGGTCATGATTGGCCTGGCAGCGATGGTGCTGATTTTGTGTTGCGGCCGGATTGCCGGCATTAGCGGCATCATCGGGGGATTGCTTAGCCGCGCGACGCAGGACAAAGGATGGCGGCTGGCGTTTGTTATCGGCATGCTCGCCGCGCCCTGGCTGTATCGGCTGGTGGGCACGTTACCAGATAGCGAAATCACTGCGCCGCTGCCGCTGCTGGTGATTGCCGGCTTGCTGGTGGGGGTGGGTACACGCTATGGCTCCGGTTGTACCAGTGGCCACGGAGTATGTGGGTTGTCGCGTTGTTCCCTGCGTTCATTGGTGGCGACGCTGATTTTTATGCTGACGGCGTTTGCGACGGTCTGGATTGTCGGCGCGTTACCGCCATTGGCTTAAGCGGAGGAGCGAGTCATGAATAGTGTTTTTTCGTTGTTGGCTGGGCTGATTTTTGGCCTGGGGCTGATCGTCAGCGGTATGGCCAATCCTGGAAAAGTGTTGGGTTTTCTGGATATTACCCGCCAATGGGATCCCTCGCTGGCATTGGTGATGGTGGGGGCGATAGCGGTGGGTTTGGTGGCATTTCGGTTGGTGAAGCGTTTGCCGAAGCCGCTGGCTGCCAGCACATTTTTCCTGCCGGTAAAAACCCATCTGGACAAACCGTTAGTGTTGGGTAGCCTGCTGTTCGGCGTCGGTTGGGGGTTGTCCGGTATTTGTCCGGGGCCGGCGCTGGTGTTGTTTTCGTTAGGTAGCGTGAAAGGCATCGTATTTTTCGCCTCCATGCTGGCAGGAATGCTGCTTTACGAAAAACGAACCGGGCGGTGAGCCCTCTTGTCCATTTGCCGACGGCGCCGGCAACGCGGAAGCGTCCCTTTGGGAGCCTCTTTTGCGTTTCTCCGCTTGAATCGAACTTGATGGAACGGTATCAGGCGACGGCCCAAGGTTTCTGGGAGCGAGGCGGCCTGTCGGCCGCGCTCGTTACACCCGTTCCAGCACGGTAGCGATGCCTTGTCCCAGACCGATACACATGGTGGCCACGCCGAATTCCACATCGCGTCGCGCCATCAGATGCAACAGTGTGGTGGTGATGCGTGCGCCGGAACACCCCAATGGATGGCCTAGCGCAATGGCGCCGCCGTTGAGATTCACCTTCTCGTCCATGCTTTCCAGCAGCCCCAAATCCTTGATGCAGGGCAACGCCTGCGCGGCAAAGGCTTCATTCAGTTCGAACAGCCCGATATCCGACAAGCTGAGGCCGGCGCGTTGCAGCGCTTTCTGTGTCGCGGGCACCGGGCCATACCCCATGAGGGAGGGATCGCACCCCACCACCGCCATGCCGATCACCCGCGCCAGAGGCTTTAGGCCCAGCGATGCTGCGCGGGATTCGCTCATGACCAGCAGTGCGGCGGCACCGTCCGACAGGGCGGAAGAACTGCCCGCGGTGACAGTACCGTTGGCCGGGTCGAACACCGGTTTCAGCGCCGTCAATCCCTCAAGGCTGGTATCGGGCCGAATCACTTCATCGTCGCTGAAATTTATCAGCGCGCCATCGGCGTTGTGCCCGACGGTGGGGACGATTTCCGGGTGGAAAGCGCCGGAGCAGGTGGCGGCCCAGGCCAGGTGGTGGGAACGGGCGGCGAATTCATCCTGCTGGCGGCGGCTGATGTGGTGCAGACGCGCCAGCATTTCCGCCGTTAGCCCCATCATGGCCGCAGCTTTGGCGACGGTATGACCAAGCCCAGGGTGAAAATCGGCGCCGTGCGTCATCGGTACATGGCCCATGTGTTCGACGCCGCCGACCAGACAGACCGACGCATCGCCGGCCATGATGGCGCGGGCAGCGTCATGTAGCGCCTGCATGGACGATCCGCACAGGCGGTTGATGGTCACGGCCGGAACGCTATGGGGGATCTCCGCCAGTAGCGCGGCATTGCGTGCGATATTGAAACCTTGCTCCAGTGTCTGTTGTACGCAGCCCCAATAAATGTCGTCGATGTCGCCGGGATTCAGCGCCGGGTTGCGGTTGAGCAGACTGCGCATCAGGTGGGCGGACAAAGTTTCTGCCCGAACCTGACGAAATGCGCCGCCTTTGGATCGCCCCATCGGCGTGCGGATAGCATCGACAATTACGGCATGTTCCATAGCTTTCCCCTTAATCAACCCGGTGAATGTGGCGTAAGGCCCGCATGCGGCGTGACCGGTGCATAGTAACGCGACCGGCGTTCAGCCATGTCCGGCAGGCTGTCCGGTATCCGATACAACGGGCCCAATGCAACAAAGCGTTGCGCCGTCGCCAGATAAGACGAAATCCCTTGGGTATCCAGATAACGACAGGCGCCGCCACGGAACGCCGGGAATCCCAATCCGTAGACCAGCGCCATGTCTGCTTCCGCCGGGCTGGCGACGATACCTTCTTCCAGACAACGCGCGACTTCGTTCAGCATGGGGATCATCATGCGGGAGACAATCTCCTCCGGGTTGAATGTCCGCGACGGCTGACATACCGGCGCCAGCAACGTTTCTGTGCCGGAATCCGTCTCTTTGCGCGATTTGCCCTTGCTGTCGGTTTGGTAACGGTAGAAGCCCGCGCCCGTTTTTTGGCCGAAGCGCTGGTGTTCGGTCAGTACATCAATGACATCACGGTAATCCTGCCTCATTCGATCGGGATAACCGGCTGCCATCACCTGCCGCGCATGGTGTGCGGTATCCAATCCCACGACGTCCAGCAGATAGGCCGGGCCCATCGGCCAGCCGAACTGTTGTTCCATCACGGCATCCACGAACTGGAAATCCGCGCCGTCGCGCAGCAGCAGGCAGAACGCGGCAATATAGGGAAACAGTACCCGGTTGACGAAGAACCCCGGGCAGTCGTTCACCACGATGGGGGTTTTACCCATCCGGATAGCGTAGGCCACCACGCGCGATAGGGTGCGGTCATCGGTTTGTGGCCCACGAATCACTTCGACCAGCGGCATACGGTGTACTGGATTGAAAAAATGCATGCCGCAAAAACGTTGTGGGCGTTTTAGCGCCGCCGCGAGTGTGGCGATGGGGATTGTAGACGTATTGGACGCCAGCACCGTGTCGTCGCCGGTCAGGGCTTCCGCTTCCGCCAGCACCTGCGCTTTGATACGCGGGTTTTCTACGACTGCTTCGACGATCAGCGCCGCTTGCTCGATGCCTTCGTTGGCCAATGTCGGATGAATGCGCGCCATCACGCCGGACAGCGCGGCAGCGTCCAATTTGCCGCGTTCTAACTGTTTGCCGAGCAGCGTCGCCGCTTCCGTCATCCCCAGATTGAGCGCTTTATCGCTGATGTCCTTCATCCAGACGGGGACGCCCTGCAATGCTGACTGATAGGCGATGCCGCCCCCCATAATGCCGGCGCCCAGCACCGCCACTTTTCCCGGTGGGGAGGTATCCGTCGCTTGTGCTTTGGCCTTGCTTTTGATCGCCTGTTCGTTAAGGAATACGCCGACCAACGCATGGGCAGCACTGCTTTGCGTTAACGCGACGAAATTGTCGGTCTCCAGCTGCAGAGCGTCATGGCGCGCCAGACTGGCGGCGGCTTCGACGGTTTTGACCGCCGTCATCGGCGCGGGGTAGTGCTTGCCGGCAAGTTGCGCGACCAGCGCTCTGGTGGTAGCGAAACTCATGGCGGCCTCGACGCGGCCAATCCGCAACGGTTGTAGTTTCGGACGGCGCCGCGCCTGCCAGTCGAGCTTGCCTTCAATCGCCAGCCGCAGTGTTTGCAGCGCAGCGGGGATCAGTTTGTCGTCTGTGACTATCGCGTCGACCAGGCCGACTTTCAGCGCCTCCGTTGCGTTCAGTTCCTTACCGGCGGTGATGATTTCCAGCGCATTGTCTACCCCCAGTAGCCGCGGCAGCCGCACGGTACCGCCAAAACCGGGCATGATCCCGAGACGGACTTCCGGTAGCCCGATACGTACATCGGGTGTGGCGATGCGAAAGTCCGTCGCCAGCGCGCATTCACAACCGCCGCCCAGCGCAAAGCTGTTGATGGCGGACAGCGTGGGAATCGGCAGATCCTCCAATTGACTGAAAATAGCGTTGGCGTGCGTTAACCATTGGTGCAACTGTTGTTCGGGGGCTGCAAATAGCGACAGAAATTCGGTGATATCGGCGCCGACGATAAACGCGGGTTTGTCGGAGCGTAGCAGCAGCGCCCGCAGCGCATTCTGGCGAACCAATACGTTCAGCGCGTCGCCGAGACTGGCTACCGTGCGAGTGTCCAGCTTATTGACGGAACCTGATTCCGCCTTGAACACCAGCTCGGCGATACCGTTTTCCAGCCAGTTCAGAGAGAGATTATTGCCTTGATAGAGCATAGCGATCTCCGGATAGCGGGGAAGGACAGATACGGCCTGATAACAAAAGTGTGGTTTTGATGTTAATGAAATGCAAACGAAAACCGGGGGATTTGCCGGGAGGATCACAGGGCGTCGACCACTGCCGGGATACGGCGGCTGTGTTAGACTTGGGAACGCTGGTTGTCATTGATGGGGATTGTGATGGAAACGCTGACTTCTTTATATCATCAACACGTAACGACCTTGCAGCAACGCACTCGGGCCGTTCTGGAACGTTATCAACTGGATGCTTTGCTGATTCACTCCGGGGAATTACTGACCGTGTTTCTCGACGATCACGCCTACCCGTTCAAAGCCAATCCACAGTTTAAAGCTTGGCTGCCGGTGACGCAGGTGCCGAATTGCTGGCTCTGGGTCGACGGCGTCAACCGACCTACACTCTGGTTCTACTCGCCTGTCGATTATTGGTATAACGTCGCGCCGGTTCCCGATAGTTTCTGGACGGGCGACGTGGATATTCAGGTGTTGCGCAAGGCCGACGATATCGGCCATCAGCTGCCCGCCGCCCGCCAACGTGTGGCTTATCTGGGGGCTGTACCGCAGCGTGCGCTGAACCTCGGCATCACGCCGGAAAACTGTAACCCGAAAGGTGTGCTGGATTACTTGCATTATCACCGTGCGTACAAAACCGATTATGAGTTGGCCTGTATGCGGGAAGCGCAGAAGACGGCGGTCGTCGGGCATCGGGCGGCGCTGGAGGCGTTTCAGGCCGGGATGAGCGAGTTTGATATCAATCTGGCCTACCTCACCGCCACCGGACATCGCGACACCAATGTGCCCTATGACAATATCGTCGCGCTCAATGAGCATGCCGCCGTTCTGCACTATACCCAGCTTGATCACCAGACGCCGGCGGAATTCCGCAGTTTTCTGATCGATGCCGGCGCTGAATATAACGGTTACGCCGCCGATATCACCCGGACTTACGCGGCCGAACCGGACAGCGACTTTGCCGCATTGGTCAAGGATATGAAACGCGAACAGCTGGCGCTGATCGACACGCTGAAAGTCGGCGTGCGTTACACAGATTACCATCTGCAGATGCATCAGCGGATCGCCAAGTTGTTGAAACAACATCAATTGGTCAATGGTCTTAGCGAGGAGACCATGGTGGAGCAGGGATTCACCGCTCCTTTCCTGCCGCACGGCCTGGGCCATCCTCTCGGTTTGCAGGTGCATGACGTCGGCGGCTTCATGCAGGACGATAGCGGAACGTCGCTGGCAGCGCCGAAAGCGCACCCATACCTGCGTTGTACCCGGATATTGGAGCCGCGCATGGTACTGACCATCGAGCCAGGCTTTTATTTCATCGATTCATTGCTGGAACCCTGGCGACAGGGCGCAAGCCAGCAGTATTTCGACTGGCGGAAGATCGATGCGCTGCGACCGTTCGGCGGCGTTCGCGTCGAGGACAATATCGTGATGCACGATAAGCGTGTGGAAAATCTGACCCGTGCGTTGGATCTGGCCTGATGCAGTCTTATCCGATACCCGCCGGCGAGATGAGCGTCAGTGAGGAGATCAAGAAAAGCCGTTTTGTGACACAGCTAGGTCCGGCTTGCGGTGTTGACGCTGCTCGTACTTTTATCCAGCAAGTCCGGTCGCAACATCCGTCGGCAGCGCATCACTGCTGGGCATATGTTGCTGGCGCACCGGATGATTCGCAACAGTTGGGTTTTTCCGATGACGGCGAACCGGCGGGAACCGCAGGCAGGCCCATATTGGCTCAGCTGATGGGGAGCGGCGTTGGCGAAGTCGTCGCAGTGGTGACGCGCTATTACGGTGGCGTGAAACTGGGTACCGGCGGGCTGGTCAAAGCTTATGGCGGCGGGGTTCAGCAGGCGTTGAAGCAACTACCCCAGCGGCAGAAGGTGATACGGCGAGAGTATGTTCTGCGGTGTGAATATGCGCTGTTGCCTCAGGTGGAAGGCGTGATCCTGGGGCTGGAAGGCCGTATTGTCTCGGTAGAATACGGTGTTGACGTTGTGTTCAGGGTGGCATTGCCGGTTCCGGCCGTCGCCGACGCGCAAACCAGATTGCGGGATATTAGTCGCGGTGCGTTGCATTTGTCGCCGATTTCACAATAATCCCAGCGCGTGATGATTGAACCTTTAAGGAAGGCTCCGTAATGCAACTGCGTGCCATAACCCGCATTGTTGGACAACTGGTCATTCTGTTTTCCGGCACCATGTTCATTCCTGGGCTGGTGGCGCTGATCTATCGTGACGGCGCCGGTCGGGCGTTTATCCAGACATTTATTGCCGCGCTGGTGCTCGGATTGCTGCTGTGGCTGCCGAACCGACGGCATCGGCATGAACTGAAAGCGCGGGAAGGTTTTTTGATTGTGGTGCTGTTCTGGACCGTGTTGGGCAGCGTCGGGGCATTGCCGTTTCTGTTCGCGGAGCAGCCTAGTCTGTCGATCACCGATGCGTTTTTCGAGTCTTTTTCCGGGCTGACGACCACCGGCGCGACAACGCTTACTGGCCTGGATTCGCTGCCGAAAGCCATTCTTTTTTATCGACAGATGCTGCAGTGGATGGGGGGGATGGGAATTATCGTTCTGGCGGTGGCCATTCTGCCGTTGCTTGGCGTCGGGGGGATGCAGCTTTATCGCGCCGAGATGCCGGGGCCCTTGAAAGATAACAAGATGCGCCCGCGTATTGCTGAAACCGCCAAAACCCTCTGGCTGATTTATCTGTTGTTGACCATCCTCTGTGCGGTGGCGCTCTGGCTGGCGGGGATGTCGGTTTTTGACGCTATCAGCCACAGTTTTTCCACCATCGCTATTGGCGGTTTTTCCACGCATGACGCCAGTATTGGTTATTTCCACAGCCCGACTATCAACACCATCATCGCGGTATTTTTACTGATTTCCGGTTGTAATTTTGGTCTGCATTTTTCTGTGTTGAGCGGGCGCAGCCTCAGGGTGTATTGGCGCGATCCAGAATTCAAGATGTTTGTTTTTGTTCAGATGACGCTGGTGGTGGTTTGTACTGCGGTACTGTGGGGTCACAATGTGTATAGCAGCGGTCTGGAGACGCTGAATCAGGCGTTCTTTCAGGTGGTGTCTATGGCGACTACAGCCGGTTTTACCACCGACAGTATCGCGAGCTGGCCGTTGTTTTTGCCGGTCTTGTTGTTGTGTTCTGCATTTATCGGCGGGTGCGCCGGTTCTACCGGTGGTGGCCTGAAGGTCATTCGTATTCTGTTGCTGTTTTTGCAGGGGTCGAGGGAATTAAAGCGTTTGGTGCATCCCAACGCGGTATACACCATCAAACTTGGGCAGCGAGCATTGCCGGAGCGAATTCTTGAAGCGGTTTGGGGCTTTTTCTCCGCTTATGCGTTGGTGTTCATTATGAGTATGTTGGCTGTTATTGCCACTGGTGTGGACAATTTCTCTGCGTTTGCCGCTGTTGCCGCGACACTGAATAATCTCGGCCCGGGGCTGGGTGTGGTGGCGGACAATTTTGCCTCCATGAATGATGCGGCGAAATGGATCCTGATTTTGACAATGTTATTTGGGCGTTTGGAAGTGTTCACCCTGCTGGTGTTGTTTACCCCGACGTTTTGGCGGGAATAACCGAGAAAGGAATTGTGCTATGAAAGCGTTGATACTGTTTTCCAGCCGCGACGGGCAAACCAGATCGATAGCCGCTTATATCGCCAATAGCCTGAAAGGCACATTGGAATGTGATGTGGTCAATATTCTGAGCGCCCATGAGGTCGATTTGGAGAAGTATGACTGCATTATGATCGGGGCTTCCGTTCGCTACGGTCATTATCATCCGGCGGTGGCAAAATTTATTCATCAACATCGTGCTTTGCTGCAGCAAAGGCCGAGCGCCTTCTTCTCTGTCAATCTTACCGCGCGTAAACCGGAAAAGCGTTCGCTGCAGACCAACGGCTATACACGCAAGTTCCTTATGCGTTCGCCCTGGCAGCCCGATTTGGGTGCCGTATTTGCCGGTGCGCTGCGATACCCGCGTTACCGTTGGTTCGATCGAGTCATGATCCAGCTCATCATGCATATGACAGGCGGCGAAACTGATAGTACCAAAGAGATTGAATACACCGATTGGGAACAGGTTGCGCGGTTTGCGCAGTCCTTCAGTCAATTGTCGTTGAATAAAGCGTTGTAATTTCTGTAGTGAATTCGGGTTTGGTGAAAAAAAGGGCGTTTAGAAAAAAAATTGAATTTAGTGCTTGTCAGGTGCGGATAAGTCCCTATAATGCGCCACCACTGAGACGGCAACGGCGGAACGCCAGCGCGGTACAGGACGGAGAAAGCGAAAAAAAGTCGTTGACTCCAAATGAGGAAAGCGTAGTATACGCCACCTCGCGACAGCAGGCTGTAAGCCGGTCGCACTGCTCTTTAACAATT
>NZ_JAAWVW010000025.1:0-39922 GCF_014855505.1 Musicola keenii
GTGGTGGGTGGTAGGGGGGCGACGCTGGTCGTAATTTGTTGTCATGACGACACGAAACCATGATTCAGATCGCTATCGAATCCGGCTTTGGAGAAACCATCCTGCCTATTTCATACTGTGATTCTGAAACTCAAGCAGAAGATAAAGCTGTTGGGCAGCTATTGGGATGGACTGAAAATAGTCCCCCGCATATAGAGGGGGGGGCGCCCTCGCAAAACTATATTGTCAGGGCGACATATTGTCAGGGCGGCAGTGATTACTGCGCAGAATGTGTTCGCAATAAACGCGATACCTGAACGGCCCATTGGGCCGTTTCTTTATGATTTTTACCGCGTTATCGACAAATAGGGCTCCAGCAACGCGGGCAGATTGTCGGGATACACCGTTTCCTGCGTCTGGCGTAGCTCATCCATTCCCCACCAGTCGTAGCGCCGCATAATTTTTTTTTCGTGCTCGGTCCACTGGCTGCAATCCAGATCGTGGTACTGAATGCGAATAATGAAGTAGCGCTCATCCGCCAGCACTTCTTTGCCATTAGGCATCATCATGACGAATTCCCGTTGGGCGATTTCCTCTCCAGGGTCGGTGATGTTCAGGCCCGTTTCCTCCCACAGTTCACGGATAGCTGCCTGAGTGAAGGATTCACCCTCTTCGAGCGCTCCGCCGGGCGTTGCCCAGTAGGCTCGGCCAGCCATGGCGTCATCCTTATGTTCAAAGCGAAACAGCAACACGCGCAGTTGCGCATTGATGACCAGCAAGCGGGAAGCAGGGCGTTTTCTCATGATATCCTCAAAGTATCCAATGGTACCGAACGGGCGCAATCCTGTGTTTGACGTGAAATTTTACGCCCGCCCTCCGGTTTGTCGAGGCGTCGTGGAAGGCGTCTCGGCTCTGCTTCCAGCAGGTGTCGGGTTACTGTCGCGTGCCTGTCGGGTTGCTGTCGTGTCGCGGGTGGGAAGGTTGGCATAAGCTGGCATCGTTTTTCACCGCTGTTTTTCACCACTGTTTTTCACCACTGTTTTTCACAACAACAGGAAAGCGAACATGAATTCGATTAAGACATTACGCCTTGCCCGAGCCTGGTCTCAGGAACAATTGGCGGAGCTCTCCTCCCTGAGTGTCAGAACCATCCAGCGTATCGAGAATGGCGAGCGCGCCAGTCTGGAAACATTGAGCGCGCTCGCCGCCGCGTTTGGCGTCAATGTGGCCGAACTGATGACGGAAGAAAGCGAACAGACGGTTAGCGGCGAGTCGCTGGAACAGCGCATTCAAGATGCGCGGCGGCAGGTACGTCAGGAAAGCCGTTTCTGGCGCAGCCTGATCCTCATGGTGCTGGTCAGCGTGGTGTTGTTTATTGTGAACCAGATTACCGGGCCAGGGCACCGCTGGTTTTTCTGGGTACCGCTGATCTGGGGAGGGCTGCTGGTGTTAAAAGGCGTCAAGATTTTCTGGCTTCGCGGGAGGATGTCCCGCTGGGAGCAGGAGCGCCTGCAAAAACTGTTGCGACAGCGTCATGAGTAGCAGGATCTTAGTAATAGGGCACGTCGGCTGGCGTGCTCTGTAAAGTGTCACGGTTCTTCGGTGCCGGAATTCGTTATACTTGTTTCCTCGTTTTGGCAGGAGATGGGTATGAATTATCATTACGCTCGCCTAGTGACAATGGCCGCTTTTCTGGCCACCGCCACGGCGCTGTTTTTATTCGGTATTAAAGTGTATGCCTGGTGGTACACCGGTTCGGTGAGTTTGCTGGCGTCATTGGTGGATTCGCTGGTGGACATCGCCGCGTCGCTGGTGAATCTGCTGGTTGTGCGTTACTCATTGCAGCCTGCCGATACGGAACATACCTTCGGCCATGGTAAGGCTGAGTCGTTGGCGGCGCTGGCACAAAGTATGTTTATCTCCGGATCGGCGCTGTTCCTGTTGCTTAACGGGGTACAGCGGCTGGTTACGCCTCAACCATTGAACGGCCCTGAATTGGGGATGTGGATTACGGTTTTTGCATTGGTGATCACTATTCTGCTGGTCAGTTTCCAGCGTTGGGTGATCCGCAAGACCCAAAGCCAGGCGGTGCGGGCGGACATGTTGCATTACCAGTCCGATGTGCTGATGAACGGCGCCATTCTGGTGGCATTGTTCTTGAGCTGGCGCGGCATTGGCTGGGCGGATGCCATATTTGCATTGGGGATTGGCGTTTATATCCTGTCCAGTGCATTGCGCATGGCCTATGACGCTATCCAATCTTTGCTCGATCGCGCCCTGCCGGATGAAGAACGGCAGGAAATCACCCGAATGATCGCTTCATGGCCCGGTGTCAACGGTGCGCACCAACTGCGTACTCGCCGTTCGGGGCCGACCCGTTTTATCCAGCTCCACCTGGAAATGGATGACCAACTGCCGTTGATTGAGTCTCACAGTATTGCGGATGCGCTGGAGCAGGCATTGCTCAAACGTTTTCCCGGTTCCGACGTTATTATCCACCAAGACCCTATTTCGATTGTTCCGCTTGAGCAGCGGGGACGCTGGTAACGCTCAGTTCGGTCATCTCGCTGTCATTGAAAGGTGTTGTAAAAGTGTGACATGCAATGGATATTTATAGGAACCTATGCCTGACCTGAATCAATTCAGCTAAAGCCTATTGTTATAATATGCTTATAAAAGGTTAGAGGCTCGCCAGTGTTGACTCGGCCTCGTGATAGAAAATCTGCGAATTTACATCTACAAATCCAGAGGTTGTCATGATTAATAGAATCGGAGTGTTAACGAGTGGTGGTGATGCGCCGGGGATGAACGCTGCCATCCGGGGCGTGGTGCGTGCTGCGCTGACGGAAGGTTTGGAAGTGTTCGGGATCTATGACGGCTATCTGGGTTTGTACGAAGACCGTATGAAACAACTGGACCGCTATAGCGTGTCCGATGTCATCAACCGCGGTGGGACGTTTCTGGGCTCCGCGCGTTTTCCGGCTTTCCGTGAGGAGTCTGTGCGTCAGGTTTGTGTGGAAAACATGACGCGACGTGGTTTGGATGCGTTGGTGGTTATCGGCGGAGACGGTTCCTACATGGGGGCCAAACGCCTGACGGAAATGGGTTTTCCCTGCATTGGCCTGCCGGGCACTATTGATAATGACGTGGCGGGGACAGACTACACCATCGGCTATTTCACCGCGCTGGAAACGGTGGTGGAAGCCATTGACCGCCTGCGCGATACCTCGTCTTCCCACCAGCGTATCTCCATTGTCGAAGTGATGGGCCGCCACTGCGGCGACTTGACGCTAGCCGCCGCGATTGCCGGTGGTTGTGAATTCATCGTCGTACCGGAAGTGGACTTCAAAAAAGAAGATTTGGTGGAAGAGATCAAAGCGGGTATCGCCAAAGGGAAGAAGCACGCCATTGTGGCGATTACCGAGCTGATGTGTGATGTCGCAGATCTGGCCGCATATATTGAGACGGAAACCGGGCGTGAAACGCGCGCCACCGTACTGGGCCATATCCAGCGCGGCGGTTCTCCGGTCGCCTATGATCGTATTCTGGCTTCACGTATGGGCGCCTACTCTATCGAGCTGCTGCAGCAGGGGTACGGCGGCCGTTGCGTCGGTATCCAGAATGAAAAACTGGTTCACCATGATATTATCGATGCCATTGAGAACATGAAGCGCCCGTTCCGGGGCGATTGGCTTGATACCGCCAAAAAATTGTTCTGATGTAACCGCCGGATGCGTGCGTGTCCGGCGATGAAATCCCGCTCGCAGGGGTATGTGGTGAATGTTAAACACGCCATACCTCCCCGGGCGGGATTTGTTATTAATGCGTCTACAAACACTGATCAGCCATAAAAACGACTGGACATTAAAGCGAGGGAAATATCCTCGCCGTCATGATTCACGGGCATAATGCCGTCGCCGGATTTTTGTTGCGCGATACGGCATGACGCCGCTGGCGATGGTTGTTTCGGCGCGTCGGGGCCACTGTTGGCCTACACTCTTTACCGGGGTTCCGTCGTCAGCATGCGTTGCCGTCTGACGGTGGGAAGAAACAAAATTATTGAGGTTCTCGCATGACAAAAGTTACCGTCGCTGCCACTCAGATGGCCTGCACCTGGGATTTGCCAAAGAATATCGAAAATGCCGAAAAACTGGTGCGGCAGGCTCATGCTCAGGGGGCGCAAATCATCCTGATTCAGGAACTGTTTGCCGCGCCTTACTTCTGCATCGATCAGAGCCCGGAACATTATGCGCTGGCCCAGGATTTGGAAACCAGCGCGCTTATCAAACACTTCGCCGCGCTGGCGAAGGAGCTGGAGGTGGTGTTGCCGTTGAGTTTCTTCGAGCGTGCCAATAACGCCTACTACAACTCGTTGGTGATGATCGACGCCGACGGCAGCGTGCTGGACGTGTATCGCAAAACTCATATTCCGAACGGCCCGGCCTATCAGGAAAAGCAGTTCTTTATTCCGGGCGATACCGGTTTCAAAGTGTGGCAAACCCGCTACGCCAAAGTGGGTGTGGGCATCTGCTGGGATCAGTGGTTCCCGGAAACGGCGCGCTGTCTGGCACTCAAGGGGGCGGAGCTGATTTTTTATCCGACCGCCATCGGTTCTGAGCCGGCGTATCCGGATATCGACAGCCAGCCGCACTGGACTCGTGTGCAGCAAGGACACGCCGCCGCGAACCTGGTTCCAGTGATCGCCTCCAACCGTATCGGTACCGAGGCCAGCAAATATATCGATGGCCTGGAAATGACGTTCTACGGTTCGTCATTTATCGCTGATCAAACCGGGGCGCTGGTGGCGCAAGCCGACAAGACGGCGGAAACGGTGCTGGTGCACGAGTTCGATCTGGACGCCATCGCCGCACAGCGCGCGTCTTGGGGGCTGTTCCGCGATCGCCGTCCGGACATGTATGGCGTGATCGGTACTTCCGACGGCAAGACCTGGAGATAAACGATGTCCGAACTGACTACGCCGTTGCAGGACGGGTTCGCCATGCCGGCGGAATGGGCGCCGCATGAGGCCGTATGGATGTTGTGGCCGTATCGCCGTGACAATTGGCGATCACAAGGTGAAGTCATCCCAGCGCAGCGTACTTTTGCCGCCGTTGCCGCCGCCATTGCACAGACCACGCCGGTCATCATGGGCGTGCCGCGTGACCAGATGACACTCGCCACCAGCGTCATGCCGGCCGGCGTCACGCTGGTGGCGATGGAAAGCGATGACGCCTGGATGCGCGACACCGGGCCGACTGTGGTACTGAATGAGGCCGGCGAACGCCGCGGCGTCGACTGGCGGTTCAACGCCTGGGGCGGCGCATTGGGCGGGTTGTACCAAGACTGGCGTCGTGACGAACAGGTCGCCGCGCAGGTGCTGGCGTATCACGGCGATGTGCGTTACGCCGCACCGCTGATTCTGGAAGGCGGCTCCATCCATACCGATGGCGAAGGTACGTTGCTGACCACCGCCGAGTGTCTGCTGAACCCGAACCGCAATCCGCACCTGGACAAGGCGCAGATTGAACAACTGCTGCGGGATTATCTCGGCGTGTCCTCTTTCATCTGGCTGGAAGAGGGCGTGTATAACGACGAAACCGACGGCCATATCGACAACATGTGTTGCTTCGTGCGCCCCGGTGAAGTGGCGCTGCACTGGACTGACGATGAAAACGACCCGCAGTACGCCCGTTCTCAGACGGCGTATCAGGTGCTGTCGCAGACGAAGGACGCACAAGGCCGTCCGCTGAAAATCTGGAAACTGCCGGCGCCGGGGCCACTGTACGCCACGCCGGAGGAAACAGCGGGCGTCGATGAAGGCAACGCCATTGAGCGTAATGCCGGGTCGCGGCTGGCGGGTTCTTATGTCAACTTCCTGATCAGCAACCGGCAAATTATCTATCCGTTGCTGGATACACGTACTGACGACGATGCGCATGCGCTGCTGCAACAGATGTTTCCCGACTATTTGATAACCGGCGTACCTGCCCGTGAAATTCTGCTGGGCGGCGGTAATATTCATTGTATTACGCAACAGATCCCCAGCGCGTTGCGTTAGATTTGAGTGCATCAACCCGATAAAAAACAGCGGGCCGGATGACGGCCCGTTGTTTTAGGACAATGGTGTAGGGATGGTTGCCCGAGGGTTATTTCAGGCCCATGGCGCTTTTCATGGTGTAGAACAGGTCTGTCTGGTCAGTCAGCCCTACCACGTTGGCGGCGTGCGGGCCGTAAGCCGCGATACGTAGCTGAGTGCCGGTATGACCCTGTGATTCCTCTTCCGAGTTGCCGTAGCTGATGGTCATGACGGCGTTGTCTTTGGTGTTCAGCGCCTGCGTCAGACCCGGCGCTTTGGTGCCATTCTCGATAATCTGGCTGGAGTGTGCATGGTCGGCGGTAACGATAACTAGCGTATTGCCGTCACGACGGGCGAATTCCAGTGCTTTCTGGACGGCTTCATCCAGATCTACCGTTTCGCCGATCTGGCCGCATGGGTTGGCGGCGTGGTCCTGCTTGTCGATAGACGCGCCTTCAACTTGCAGGAAGAATCCATTTTTGTTCTTGCTCAACAGTTTGATGGCTTTGTCCGTCATTTGCGCCAGCGTCGGGGTCGTCGCCGTGCGTTGCGCATTGGGCTCGCAGGTGACGACCGGTTTGTCGAGATTGCCGTGATAGGAGGCTTTCGGCCCCTGCCAGCGTACCGGCATATTTCCGTCGGCGAACAGGCCCAGCACCGGTTTGTTCTGACTGGCCACGTTCACTGCGCTAAGGCCGTCCAGATCAGTCACCAGGTTATAGCCCAACGCCTGCGCCTGTTCCAGCAGCGTTTTACCCTGATATTTGCCTGCCTTGGCGACCTCTTTGAATGTCGCCGCGCCACCGCCCAGCGTGACATCAGCGCGGGTCATCAGCAATTGTTCGGCGATAGAGCCGCGGCCACCGTTTTCCAGCGCATTGGCGGTACATTGCTGGCTGGTTTTTTCCGGGCCATAGCATTTACGAGAGGTGACGTGCGAGATCATGGCTGCCGGCGTGGCGTCTTCCAGTTCGGCGGTGGAGACGTTGCCGGTGGCTTTGCCCGCTGCTTTGGCGATTTCCAGCAAAGTTTTGTGGTCTTTGCCGTCAACATCCACGCCCAACGCGCCGTTGTAGGTTTTCACGCCGCTTGACCAGGCGGTGGCGGACGCGGCGGAGTCGGTGACGTAATCCGGTTTGCGGGTTTTTTTATCCAGTGAATAATGGGTGTACTGGCCGGTTAATGGCAAAGCGTCAATGCCCTTGAAAAAACCGCCGGCGCCCATCGCATAGTTGCGGGCCACCGTAATTTCAGAATCTCCCATGCCGTCGCCAATCAGCAGAATAACGTTTTTCGCCGTTTTGGCATTGAGCGCTGCCTTCAGCATTTCAGTCTGATCGGTGCCGAGACGACGTGCACCACCTGGCAGGGTGATATCGCCCGCAGCCTGACGAACGTAGGCAGTATCGGCGGCGATCGCGTTGGTGGCGATAAGCGTCATTACCAGAGAGGAAATCAGGGTTTTCTTGATCATGGTTTTTTACTCACTTTAAAGAATTGTTACGAGGATCGTGGGCGGTAAACCTAGAGGGAAGAGATGACAGAATGATGAATTTGATGACAAAAGGTAAAAATAGTTGCGAATGTGAGAGAAGTGACGTTGTTTGTCAGCGATGGGAACGGAGGGCCAAATTATTGATGGCTCCTGGGGGGAGCCATCAATACGGCGGCTAAGCGCTATTGCAAGAGATACGAGAAGGCGATTGTGTCCTCGGTTCCATCACATGTGCTGGCTGAGCCGACGTCGCGTGGTATCAGGCTTTTTTGGCTTCCGCCGCCGCTTTCACGATGACGGCGAAGGCATCGGCTTTCAGCGATGCGCCGCCAACCAGCGCGCCGTCGATATCCGGCTGAGTGAACAGCTCGGCTGCGTTGGCCGCGTTGACGGAACCGCCATACTGGATGATAACCTGGGCTGCAATGGCGGCATCCTGTTTGGCGATGTGATCGCGAATGAATTTGTGCACGGCTTGAGCCTGCGCTGGGGTGGCGGATTTGCCGGTACCGATAGCCCATACCGGTTCGTAGGCAATGACGGTATTTTCAAATGCCTGAGCGCCGAGTGTGTTCAGGACGGCGTCCAGCTGACGGGCGCAGACGGCTTCGGTCTGGCCAGCTTCGTTTTCGGCTTCGGTTTCACCGATGCACAGTACCGGAATCAGGCCGATTTCTTTCAGAACAGCAAATTTTTTGGCAATGAATTCATCGCTTTCATGGTGGTATGTACGGCGCTCGGAGTGGCCGATGATGATGTATTTGGCACCGAGATCTTTCAGCATTGCCGCGGAGGTTTCACCGGTAAACGCGCCTGAAAGATTGACGTCCACATTCTGTGCGCCCAGCGCGATACGGCTGCCCGACAGTTGATGCTTGGCTTGGTCCAGATACAAGGCCGGCGGCGCAATGGCGACACCACAGCCATCAACCGTGCTCAGCTCTTTACGCAGCCCGGCAATCAGCTCGAGAACCATGTTGGTGCTTCCGTTCAGCTTCCAGTTGCCCATAACTAAGGGATGTCGCATCTTTTTTCCTCCAGCGGAATAGCGAGTTAGTCAATGCGGGCTGCGTCAGGCAGCCCATCTGGATGACAGTATAAAAGATGAACCCTACTGTGGCTCTGTTTTTCGTGTCTAATTACTGCTTCGATCACGAATCAGATAGCGTTAGCTTAATCGGTTCAACAGCGAAGGTTAGCCCTTTTTCACCGTTGTCTGCCACCACATAACGTAATGCGCCTTCCGTTTGCTGATAGAAACGGTGGCCTTTGCCTTTTCCCAGCAACATATCGACCTTTTTCAGGCTCTGCTCGTTAGTCAGGGAGGGCACAAAGGTGCGGAGCAACGCCGCCATATAGTCGATAGCCTGCTTGCGGCGGCCGCTTTCGTCGGTATCTTTGGGGCGCGGCAACCAGGTGATCTGCATCGTTCTGATTTTTCCGGTGCCTTTTTCCAACGCAGTGGACGAGTAGAGGTAATCGTTGATGCGGCTGGCTGCACGGGTCAGGGTCGGGGAGTTTTCGCCGGTATCTACTACCCGGTATTCGCTAATCGGTAATGACGGGTTGCTAAGGTTGTAGCGAGTTCGGAATTGCACGATGTTCATATCGAACGTGGGGGCGCTGGCCAGCAGATAAGGCGCTGCAGTCGGCGGTTTTTGCTGAAACAACGGATCGCCCCACGCCGGGACGGCTCCGAACAGCGCGGTGGCGAGACAGTAAAAGATCGGCAAGGCGTTTTTCATGGTGTCTTCATCACTTAACGCAGTCGTGTGACAGATATGCTGTGTGATTAAGCGGCATTCGTGCGCGGTTGTCAAAAAACGGATAAAAAAAGCGGGTAAATCCTTTGCTTAAGGTAAAATCGTGACCAAAAAGCGGTGGCAGGAATAAAAACTGATGACGATACAGCAATGGTGTTTTTCCTTTCGAGGCCGTACCGGTCGGCGAGATTTCTGGTTGTGGATGGCGATCTGGCTGGCGTTGACGGTCGGGCTGTTTATGCTGGCGGGCGCCGGATTGCTGAATACGCAGACCGCCGCATTTATGCTGGTGGCGCTGATATGGCCAACGGCAGCGGTACTGGTGAAAAGGCTGCACGATCGCGACAAAAGCGGCTGGTGGGCACTGTTGCTGGTACTGGCCTGGATGCTAGGCAACGGCAATTGGTACATGTTGCCCGACATGGGCCAGTGGGTGCTGGGACGCTTTTTGCCGATGCTGATTATGGTCATGATCCTGCTGGATTGCGGTATGTTTGCCGGTACGGTGGGGGCTAATCGTTTTGGTAAGGAGACGGAGCTGTTGCAGCTCCGTTCCTGGTAAGCGCCTTACCAGTAATGTTCACTGGTAATGTGACCGGGGCGGCGGCGCAGGTGTTTGCTCATCTGGCGTGTTTCTTTCAGTAATTGCTGAGTGTCGCGCACCATTTGCGGGTTGCCGCACAGCATGACGTGGCTGGTTTGGTCGAGCGGCAATCCGACGGTGGATTCCAGTTCGCCACTGGCGATCAACGCCGGAACACGTCCAGTCAGGGAACCGGGTGCCGTTTCGCGGCTGACGATGGTCTGAAGCCGCAACTTATCGCCGTAACGTTGTTGCAATTGTTGCATCAGCGGCAGATAGCTCAGATCGCGAGCGTAACGAGCGGCATGCACCAATACAATATGCTGGAAACGCTCCAGGGAGCGCCCTTCCTGCAAAATCGACAAATAAGGGCCGATGGCGGTACCGGTGGCCAGCATCCAAAGCGTGTCGCAATCCGGCACTTCTTCTAGTACGAAAAACCCGGCGGCTTCCTGCGTTACCAGCACTTCGTCGCCCGGTTGACAGCGATGCAGGTACGGGCTGAGCTGCCCATCCGGGACGGCAACCAGATAGAACTCCAGTCTGTTGTTGCTCGGCGCATTGACGTAGGAATAGGCGCGTTGCACGCGCTCACCATCCCGCTCCAGCGCCAGTTTGGCAAACTGCCCGGCGGTAAAAGGCGCTATCGGCGCCTCCAGCCGGAGACTGAATAAATTTTCCGTCCAGTGTTCAACCTCAATCACTTTGCCGGTCACCCATTCTGCCATGGTGTCATGCTCCTGTTTCCGGTGTCTGCGTAGCGCAGAGGTTACGATACGCCATTCATTAACCACATTGAAACAATCGAGTTATAACAAAAACTCGTGCAGCGTCTGATCCTTACGATCCAGATAGTGTGTCGAACTGATACGGCGGATCGTGCGGGATTTGCCGCGGATCAGTAGCGTTTCCGTAGTGGCGATGTTGCCGCGTCGGGAGATCCCCTCCAGCAGGTCGCCTTTGGTGATGCCTGTGGCGGAGAAAATGATGTTGTCGTTGCGCGCCATGTCGTCTAGCGTCAATACTTTGCCGGCTTCAATGCCCATTTCCTGGCAACGCGCCAGCTCCTCCAGGCCCAGCCGACGGTTTTCTTCGCTGTCGCCTTTAACCTGGTGACGGGCCAGCAAACGGCCATGCATATCGCCGTCCAGCGCACGGATGACCGCTGCGGAAATCACGCCTTCCGGTGCGCCGCCGATGCCATAGAGCACATCCACCTCGCTTTCCGGCATGCAGGTCAGGATTGACGCCGCCACATCGCCATCGGGAATGGCGAAGACTTTTACTCCGAGCCTTTGCATATCGGCGATGACTGTGTCGTGGCGCGGTTTCGCCAGCGTGATGACGGTAAGCTGATCCAGTGGCTTACCCAACGTGTTGGCGATATGACGCAGGTTTTCCTCCAGTGGACGCGACAGGTCGATAGCGCCTTTGGCTTGCGGGCCGACAATCAGTTTTTCCATGTACATGTCCGGCGCGTGCAGGAATGCGCCTTTTTCGCCCACAGCCAGTACGGCCAGTGCATTGGCTTGCCCCATGGCGGTCATGCGGGTGCCTTCAATCGGATCGACGGCGATATCGACTGCGTCGCCTTCACCGGTACCTACCTGCTCGCCAATGTAGAGCATGGGCGCTTCGTCGATTTCGCCTTCACCAATCACTATCTGGCCATTGATGTTGACCTGATTGAGCATGATGCGCATAGCCTGTACGGCTGCGTTATCAGCGGCGTTCTTGTCGCCGCGCCCCAGCCATTTGTAACCAGCCAGCGCTGCAGCTTCGGTGACACGGGAGAATTCGATGGCCAATTCACGTTTCATGGATACCTGTCCGTTCGTCATTAATCGGGGATAACGGGCGGTAATGGTAGCACAGCGATTTGAATGAAAGAGGAATGGATAGGGATAAAAAAGGGCGCGTGAACCGCGCCCGATCAAAGATTATGACGATATCAGGCGTCGTGATCTTCCCAGTTGCGCGCACGTTCAACGGCTTTCTGCCAGCCGCGGTAACGGAAGTTACGCTCAACGGTTTCGATGCTGGGGCGGAATTCCCGCTCGATAGCGGTTTTGCTCTTCACTTCGTCCAAATCGTTCCAGAACCCGGTTGCGAGGCCTGCCAGGAATGCGGCGCCCAACGCGGTGGACTCACGAACCTGCGGACGTTCAACGCGCGTCCCCAGGATATCGGACTGGAACTGCATCAGGAAGTTGTTGGCGACCGCGCCGCCATCCACCCGCAGCGATTGCAGACGGGTATCGGCATCCGCCTGCATGGCATCCAGCACATCGCGGGTTTGGAAGGCGATAGACTCCAGCGTTGCGCGAATAATGTGGTTGGAGTTCGCGCCTCGGGTCAGGCCGAAAATAGCGCCGCGTGCGTAAGGATCCCAGTAGGGCGCGCCCAGGCCAGTGAACGCCGGCACGACGTATACGCCATTGGTGTCTTTCACTTTGGTGGCGAAATATTCGGAATCTGCGGCGTCGTTGATCAGCTTCAGTTCATCACGCAGCCATTGGATAGAGGCGCCGCCGATGAACACGGCCCCTTCCAGCGCGTAATTCACTTCGCCGCGCGGCCCGCAAGCGATGGTCGTCAGCAAGCCATGACGGGAAGCGACGGCCTCGGTGCCGGTGTTCATCAGCAGGAAGCAACCCGTACCGTAGGTGTTTTTCGCCATGCCCGGCTGGACGCACAGCTGGCCGTATAATGCAGCCTGCTGATCGCCGGCAATCCCGCAGATCGGAATGCGTGTGCCGCCTTTGCCGCCGATATTGGTCTGCCCATACATTTCGGAAGAGGGGCGAACCTGAGGCAGCATGGAACGGGGGATATCCAGCGCTTCCAGCATGCGTTCATCCCAGTCCAGTTTGTGGATATTAAACAGCATGGTGCGGGAGGCGTTAGTGTAGTCGGTGACGTGCACACGCCCCTGGGTCATTTTCCAGATAAGCCAGGTGTCAATGGTGCCTAATAACAGCTCGCCCCGGTTGGCGCGATCTCTGGCGCCGTCGACGTGATCCAGAATCCATTTCACTTTGGTGCCGGAGAAATAAGGGTCGACCACCAGGCCGGTATTGGCGCGAATATACTCTTCCAGACCGTCTTTTTTCAGCTTTTCACAGATGTCGGCGGTACGGCGGCATTGCCAGACGATAGCGTTGTAGATGGGTTTGCCGGTTTCTTTTTCCCATACCACCACCGTTTCTCGCTGGTTGGTGATGCCGATGCCGGCGACTTCATCACTGCTGATACCGGCTTTGGCTAATGCCTCTACCAGCGTTGAGCTCTGTGAGGCCCAGATCTCCATCGGATCGTGCTCTACCCATCCTGGTTTAGGGTAAATCTGAGGAAACTCGCGCTGGGATACGCTGACGATGTTGGCATCGTGATCCAGTACGACCGCGCGGGAGCTGGTGGTTCCCTGATCAAGGGCGACAATGTATTTCTTTTCCTGACTCATAAATATAATCCTGTAGGGTTGACGCATTACATTTTGCGGGGTTCTGCAGTGGCGGTCGTATCGTCGTCGGCGGCGCAAACATCGCACGGCAGGTTACGACCAATCAGGGCACGATAGCCAAATGCGCCAAGGCAGGCGCCAACAATGGGGCCGAAAATGGGCACCAGAATGTAAGGAATATCCCGGCCGCCGGTGAGCGCAACCTTGCCCCAGCCCGCGAGGAATGCAAACAGTTTTGGACCTGCATCGCGCGCCGGATTCATGGCAAAGCCGGTCAACGGCCCCATAGACGCACCGATGACTGCGATCAGGATGCCAATCAGCAACGGCGCCAGCGGGCCGCGCGGAATGCCGTTGCCGTCATCCGTCAGCGCCAAAATCAGACACATCAGAATGGCGGTGATCACCATTTCCACCAGAAACGCCTGAGCGACGGAAATATGCGGATTGGGATAGGTGGAGAAGATGCCGGCGAGATCCAGACTTTCCAGGCTGCCTCGCACCATGTTGTGGGTCTGTTCGATGTCAAGGAACAGGTTGTAGTAAAGGCCATATACCAGGGCTGCGCAACAGAACGCGCCGGCGACCTGAGAAACGATATAGGGCAATACTTTGCGGCCATCAAAACAAGCAAACAGCCACAAGGCGATGGTAACTGCGGGATTAAGGTGGGCACCGGATATGGCGGCGGTGAGGTAGATCGCCATCGCCACACCAAGCCCCCAGATGATGCTGATTTCCCATAGGCCCAGGCTGGCACCTGCCAGTTTGAGAGCCGCGACACAGCCAACGCCAAAGAAAATCAGCAGGCCGGTGCCAAGGAATTCAGCAATGCACTGGCCTTTAAGGGTAGAGAGTTCAGATTGAGTCATACTCATGTTCCTGCTTTTTATACAGCATTATGATTATAAGCAGACGAATTAAATGTGCCTGCTATGTTCTGGGTCTGCATATTTATCTGTAGGAAGATACGGCGCGGTTTCCCACATTGGTATACAGGCCAATGATGTGTATTGGGTGTGAATTTATCGTTAATGCTCGAAAACGAGAAATATCGAAATTAAAATGTGTGTTGTGCGTCAATAAAATGAGTGAATTCGCTTAACTCAACGGCAATGGATGTTGGCTGTCGCGTTGGTGGTGTTAATGATTATGTAAAATAGTTTAACATTGGCTGGGAAGGATAATCATCCTACCGTTTTTTCCGGATATCACCGATAGGGCATGGCCCAGAAAGGTGGCAGAGTCGCCAGTTACCGGCTGTGCGCTGGACAGGTTCAGACTGGCTACATACAATCAGCCGAGGCCGTTACGTCCGGTGACGTAATGTGACGAGCGCCAGAGTCAAGGTATGACATTTCGTGATGCATCTGTGTTGACCGGTTTATGCCTTGCGATGAATAGGGGTTAGAAGTATGTCATTTGAAGTATTTGAGAAACTGGAAGCGAAGGTGCAGCAGGCGATCGACACCATTGCACTGTTGCAGATGGAAATCGAAGAGCTGAAAGAGAAAAACGCGGCGCTGGAGCAGGAAGTACAGAATGTTGCGGGCAATCGTGATGCGTTGGTTCGCGAAAACGAACAATTGCAGCAGGAACACGGTATCTGGCAAGAACGTCTACGTGCGTTGCTGGGGAAAATGGAAGACGTGCAGTAGGATTTATGAGAAGGGCATCCGATGGACGCCCTTTTCGCTGTATGGTGTGTTATTCCAGATCCAGCGGATCTTCAGAAAGGATGATGCCGGTGTTGTCGGCATACAGATGGTCGCCGGAGAAAAAGGTGACTCCACCGAAGTTGACTCGAACATCGGTATCACCCGTCCCTTCGCTGGCTGCACCGGCAGGTGTTGCCGCCATGGCCTGAACGCCAATATCCAATTCGGCCAGGTCGTCAACCTGACGTACGGCACCGTATATCACAATGCCTTCCCACTCGTTCTGTGTCGCCAGTCGTGCCAGTTCGGCATCAATCAACGCCCTGCGAACCGAACCGCCGCCGTCTACCAGCAGCACCCGACCCAGGCCATTCTCTTCCAGCACATCGAACAACAGGCCGTTATCCTCAAAGCATTTTACCGTGGTGATTTTTCCACCGAATGAACTACGTCCGCCAAAATTAGAAAAAAGAGGTTCAACTACATTCACCTCTTCATGATAGATATCACACAGTTCGGAAGTATCGTATTTCATAGGAGTCACGTCGTTGCCGCTGACAAGGTGAATTGAGTATATCCCTTTCTGGCTGGTGTTGGCAAAATCATCAATGAACGCCTTGACCGGCGTCAGTAAACGACGATGAGTCTATCCCGTGCCGGTTTCAGCTCAGTAAGACGCCGACGGCGAACAGCAGGTTAGTCAATAGCGCACCTTTGACGGTTTTTTCCAGCATTGGCCGCATGCTGAATGCCGTGGTTTCCCGCAGGACATAGCACCCTTGTTTGACCAACAACGGTAACGCCAGAATAAATAGCCAACCCGTCAGCGTATGCAGATAAAACGTGGCGAACAGCGCCAGACAAACCGGCGCGGTCATCAGCAATCCCATGTGATAACAACGCGCTTTGTGCGAACCGAGCCGCACAGCCAGGGTGTTCTTGCCGTTTTCTCGATCGCTATCGATATCGCGCAGGTTGTTGATATTGAGCACGGCGACGGCCAGCAGACCGCAGGCAGTCGCCGGAAGGATCACGATGCTGTCGAAATAGCCGGTTTGCAGATAATAGGAACCTGCTACGCTGAGCCAGCCAAAGAAGATCAGTACGGAAATGTCACCCAAGCCGATATAGCCATAGGGCTTATTGCCCACGGTATACGTGATGGCGGCAACAATGGCCAGCAACCCCAGCCCCAGAAACGCCACGATATCCCCTGGTTTTTCACAGGCCAGCGTGACCAGTACGCTGCCCGAAACGACGGTCAGCAGGATAGTGATCAGCAGTGCTCTGCGTAGTTCCACCAGTGTGATGGCGCCAGTCTGGATCCCGCGCAACGGGCCAATACGGTCTTCTTTGTCGCTCCCCTTTACCGCATCGCCATAGTCATTGGCCAAATTGGACAAGATTTGCAGCAAACCGGCGGTAAACAGGGTCAACAGCGCGACGCCCGGTTTGAAGCTGCCATGCCAGCAGGCGATAGCCGTTCCGGTAACGATGGAGGCAAACGCCAGCGGCAGTGTCTTGGGACGCAGACTGTCCAGCCAGGCTTTGGTTTTATTGCTATGTGCTAATGAAGTCATGGTGCGTTTCAGTTCAGGGATAAGAGTGACAGGCGCCACTGATAGCAGACATGTGGGAGGCGAGGCCTCCCACATGTCTGCTATCAGTGCGATCCGTGAGCGCGGATTATAAGATAAATCGGCTCAGATCTTCATCTGCTACCAGCTCGTCAAGGTGACTACGTACGTAATCTGCATCAATCGTCACGGTTTGACCACCCATTTCGCTGGCGTTGTAGGAGATGTCTTCGATCAGGCGCTCCAGCACCGTGTGTAGACGGCGCGCGCCGATATTTTCCGTGCGTTCGTTGACTTGCCACGCTGCCTCGGCTATTCGACGGATGCCATCCTGTGCGAACTCGATATTGACGCCTTCGGTCGCCATCAGCGCCTTGTATTGCTCGGTCAGCGCTGCACTCGGTTCCGTCAGAATACGTTCGAAGTCTTCCGTGGTTAGCGCCTGCAGTTCCACACGAATCGGCAAACGGCCCTGCAATTCGGGGATCAGATCCGACGGGCTGGCGACCTGGAATGCGCCGGATGCGATAAACAGGATGTGGTCGGTTTTCACCATGCCGTGCTTGGTAGAAACGGTGCAGCCTTCAACCAACGGCAGCAGATCGCGTTGAACCCCTTCGCGAGAGACATCCGGGCCGGAGGTTTCACCGCGCTTGCAGATTTTATCGATCTCGTCGATAAACACGATGCCGTGCTGTTCTACCGCATCAATCGCCTGCTGCTTCAGCTCTTCCGGATTGACCAACTTGCCGGCCTCTTCTTCCACCAGCTGCTTGAACGCATCCTTGATTTTGATTTTGCGAGATTTTTGCT
Source organism: Musicola keenii (assembly GCF_014855505.1). Lineage (NCBI taxonomy): Bacteria > Pseudomonadati > Pseudomonadota > Gammaproteobacteria > Enterobacterales > Pectobacteriaceae > Musicola > Musicola keenii. The sequence goes on from NZ_JAAWVW010000025.1 coordinate 17,408, forward strand.
TCTGTCCGGCCAGGTTTTGAAACATGGACTGCAACTGGTTGGTCATCTCTTCCATTCCCGGCGGCGCCATGATTTCTACACCGACCGGCGCGGCTGCCAGTTCGATTTCAATTTCTTTGTCATCCAGCTGACCTTCGCGCAGTTTTTTGCGGAAAGCCTGGCGGGCCGGGGAAGGCTCGTTACTTTCTTCCGTTTGCCCCCAGTTATTTTTGGCCGGCGGCACCAGGACATCCAGAATGCGTTCTTCCGCCAGTTCTTCGGCGCGGTAACGGTTTTTATCTACCGCCAGCTGACGCACCATTTTAATGGCGACATCCGCCAGATCGCGGATGATGGAGTCGACTTCTTTTCCGACATAGCCGACTTCGGTGAACTTGGTGGCTTCAACCTTGATGAAGGGCGCATTGGCCAGTTTGGCCAAACGACGGGCGATTTCTGTTTTACCCACGCCGGTCGGCCCAATCATCAGGATGTTTTTCGGCGTGACTTCGTGACGCAGATCTTCTTCCAACTGCATACGGCGCCAGCGGTTGCGCAGCGCGATGGCCACGGCGCGTTTCGCCTTGTCCTGTCCGATGATGTGGCTATCCAGCTCGCTGACTATTTCGCGCGGGGTCATTTCAGACATAGTGAATCCTTACGCCTTGGAGGCTAACTCTTCGATGGTGTGGAACTGGTTGGTGTAAATGCAGATGTCACCAGCAATACCCAGGGCTTTTTCGACGATTTCCCGCGCGCTCAGTTCGGTATTTTCCAGCAAGGCGCGTGCGGCGGCTTGGGCATAGGGGCCGCCTGAGCCGATAGCGATCAGATCGTTTTCCGGCTGAATAACGTCGCCGTTGCCGGTAATGATCAGCGATGCGTTTTCATCGGCGACGGCCAGCAACGCTTCTAATCGACGCAGCATGCGATCGGTACGCCAGTCCTTTGCCAATTCGACGGCGGCTTTCACCAGATGGCCCTGATGCAGCTCCAGCTTACGCTCGAACAACTCGAACAGCGTGAAGGCATCGGCGGTGCCGCCGGCGAAACCGGCGATGACCCGGTCGTTGTACAGACGGCGCACTTTGCGCACGTTTCCTTTCATTACCGTGTTGCCTAGGGTGGCTTGGCCGTCACCGCCAATCACGACCTGGCCATTACGGCGAACGCTTACAATAGTTGTCACGAGCTTGTCCCCGTTACTGAGAAAAGAACCCCCACGGAGGCGTAGTGCCCTCATCCGAACCAGGTTTGCGGGAGCTATACGGCGGGGCGCTGATGACGCCCACGGCCGCGGAACGTGCCGGTCTGTCGATTGGTTGATTGGCATTACCCACATGATGCGGGGAATATTGACGATTAAGTGGGGGGAGCCGGGGTTTTTTTCAACCCCCGGCTGCCAACGGGATGCAATTGGATTGGCCCATACCTTTGAGTTTTTGCGCCGCTTTATCAGCCGCAGTACGGCTGGTGTAGGGCCCGAGTATGATTCGGTGCCAGCCACCACTGCTGGCGATACGGCTTTCCACCCCGGCGAAGGCCAGCTCGGCACGTATGGATTCCGCCGGTTCGACGGTTTTGAACGAACCGCACTGCACCATCCAGCGCTGTTCTTTTTCCGGTTTGCTTTCCTGCTGTTTAGGCTCGTTTTTAGCGGTCTCTTTCTGAGCGGCGTCTTGTTTATCCGTCTTCGCCGTCTCTTTTTTCGTTTCAGCAAGTGCCGGTTTTTGCGTGGAAGGCGTCGGTTTTACCGCCGTCGAGTTCGTCGTTGTAGGCTGATGCGATGGGGTTGCCGGCGCCAAGGGGCGCGGCGCGATGGCGGATGGCGAATTATTATTGCCCGGAATGATGGGCACAACGGTCTGTGGTTTGAGACCGTTTTGGGTGCGTATAGCCTGACTCTGGTCGTTATACGGCACTTCATTGAGCGGCGTCGGCTGGCGGCGCATGTCCGACTGCATCTGCTCCAGCAACTGACGTTGTTCGTCCGTCAACTGTGACGTCGACCGGATTTCGCCACCGGCGGAAGGCTCCGTCGGCGAGGCTACGCCAATCTGGCGGTTTTCCAACTCTTTGATATAACGCCAGCGCTCCTCCGGTTTTGGCGGCAGCCCGTTACCTTGCGGCCCTGTGCGTGGAATCACTGTGTTGTCGCCCGGTTTATTGTGAGAGATGAAATACAATCCGCCCGCGAAAGTAACCAATACGGCGACGGCAAGCGCCACCATGGTTTTGGACGTGCGCGAAGAGCCCCCTCTTCTCCGGTTGGATGTCTTCTTCCGTTGCGCACCTGAGCGCCCTCGGCTGACATAGTCTCTTTGTGCCACAGTAAGTTCGCTGATTTAAGTAAAAAAGTAACAGGCCGTCATGTTACTGAACCCTAAAATATTTGACCAGCATCTGCACTCTTAAAGCCCGCCGGTCGCGGGCCGGGAGCGGCGGTACTTTCACGAATCACCAACTCGCTGGAGAGCAACCGCGAACCGTTGGGCACCGTATGGTGGAGCAACTGCGCCAGCAGCAGCAGCGTGGCCTCGCGCCCTATTTCATAACGCGGCTGTGCCACTGTAGTCAGTGGAGGGAAACAATAACTGGCTTGATCGATGTCATCAAACCCTATCAGTGACAAATTCCGGGGGATATCCAGCCCCATTTTGCGCGCCTGCGACAAGGCACCCATGGCGATAACATCGCTGTGGCAGAACACCGCAGTCGGCGGTGTCGGGTGTGACATCAAGCGCGTCAGCCCGCGCGAACCGGTTTCGTAATCGAAATCGCCGCGAATGATGTATTGATTATCGACAGGCAGCCCGCAGCGCCGCAGCGCCTGAATATAGCCCTGCAGGCGGTACTCGCTGAGCAGCATTCGTTCAGGCCCGGCGATGCAGGCGATACGTTGATGCCCCAGATGGTGCAGGTAGCTGACGGCTTCAAACGCGGCGGTGAGGTTATCAATGTGTACGGTCGGCAGGCCGAGCTCTGGCGAAAATTCGTTGGCCATCACCATCGGCGGCAGGCTACGTTGTTCTTCCTTGCCGGCGTCGAAAGGCAACTGTGAGCCCAGCAACAGGATGCCGTCGATTTGCCGGGTGATGATCAAATCGAGAAAGGTTTTTTCGTTTTGGCGCTGGTGGGCGCAATCGCCGATCAGCACCAGATAGCCGCGTTCCGCCGCGGTTTCTTCAATGCCGCGCAAGATATCGCAGAAAAAAGGATCGCAGATATCGGGCACGACGACCAGAATGGTTCTGGATTCATGGCGTTTAACATGGCGACTGAGGGTATTCGGCGCGTATCCTACAGTCAGCGCCGCTTCTTCCACTTTCTGCCGTGTAGCGGCGGAAACCTTTTCCGGATGCGTCAGCGCCCGGGATACGGTGGCGGTCGATACACCGGCCTTGTCCGCAACGTCCTTCATGGTAGCGGGCGAGATATGTCTGTTTTGCTCCAACGCTTTTTCCTCCTTGCGTCAGCGTCAACTGGCGCTGTTGCCTGACTGTCAGATATGACGGTCGTTGATAGCGTTTCTTGTCGGGGCGGTACGCTTCAATTTCGACGACAGGAAAAGCCGGACATTATGACAGCATAAAAACCGGCCGACGCCTGTTCGTCATGTGGTTCTCCCGCCACACCTGACAGAGGGTACACAAGTTTTATGAACTACGTCGTGCCGATCTCGATTGTGTTGTCTGTTTTTCGGGCGTGCCCGCAAAATATGTATCCGAGCGGAATGTCGAAATAGTAACTGCATCCTGGCGCTTCAACTGTCGGTTGGGTCAACATCCAGCACCCATTTTACCCGCCGGGCCTGGGGCAGCGTGTCGATTAACGGCATTGAGGTACGTATCACCTGCTGGAGACGGGAACGGGAAGGATGTTGTAGCAGCAACTGCCAGCGAAACCGCCCGGCGCGTTTGGGTTGCAGCGCCGGAACCGGCCCCATCAACCAGAGTGATTCATCCCGCAGTGGGCTGGCTTCCAGCAGATTACGCAGCTGTTGCAGAAAGACATGAGCCTGCTGGTTATCGTGGTCGTCGGCGCGAAATAGAACGTGGCTGGTGAACGGCGGCAGCAGCACGCTCTGGCGCTCTTTTAGCGTCTGGCTGGCAAAGGCGTCATACCCTTGCTGCAGCAGCGTCTGCAACAGCGGATGCTCGGGGTGATGCGTTTGCAGAATGACCTCGCCTTCTTTGCCTGCCCGCCCTGCGCGGCCGGAAACCTGGGTATAGAGCTGGGCGAAGCGCTCGGTGGCGCGGAAATCAGCGGAGAACAGCGAACTGTCCACATCCAGTAGCGCGACCAGCGTCACGTCCGGGAAATGGTGCCCTTTGGCCAGCATCTGCGTGCCGATCAGAATGCGTGAGCCACCCTGACGTACCTGGGCGAGCTGTTGTTCCAGTGCGCCTTTACGACTGGTGGTGTCGCGATCGATCCGGGTGATCGGCGTATCGGGAAACAGTTCAGGCAGCGCCTGTTCCAGTTGCTCGGTACCCAACCCCACCGGAACCAGGTGTGTGGAGCCGCATTCAGGGCATTGTTGCGGTATGCCGCGCTGGCTGTCGCAGTGATGGCAGCGCAGCATGCGTTGGTGTTGGTGCAGCGTGTAGTAGCTGTCGCAACGGGGGCATTCGGCAATCCAGCCGCATTCGTGACACATCACCACCGGCGCGAACCCTCGGCGGTTCAGGAACAGAATTACCTGATTGCCCGCGGTAAGGTGGTGACGGATGCGGCCGATAAGCGGTTGAGACAGCCCGGAAGTCAGCGGCAGTCCTTTTAAATCCAGTATGTGCTGACGCGCCAGGCTGGCATTGCCGGCACGTTTGCTGAGCCTCAACAGCTGGTACTTGCCATTCTGCGCGTTGTAGAGCGTTTCCAGCGCAGGTGTGGCGGACCCCATGATCACCGGGATGTTTTCCTGGCGAGCCCGGAACACTGCCAAATCCCGCGCGTGGTAGCGCCAGCCCTCTTGCTGCTTGTAGGAGCCGTCGTGTTCTTCGTCGATGACGATAACGCCTAGCCGGGCGAAAGGCGTGAACAACGCGGATCGGGTACCGATGACGATGGCGGCTTCCCCGCTGCGGGCGCGCAGCCAGACCGCCAGCCGTTCGCTGTCGTTCAACCCGGAGTGCAGAGCGTCTACCGGTGCATTGAAGCGATCGCGGAAGCGGGCGATGGTTTGAGGCGTCAGTCCGATTTCGGGCACCAGCACCAGTGCCTGCCTGCCCTGTGCAAGCACATTTTCCAGAACGCTGAGATAGACCTCGGTTTTACCCGAGCCGGTGATGCCGGCCAGCAGCCAGGCGTGGAACCCATCGTCGCCGGCGCGGATGGCGCCGACGGCGGTCGCCTGTTCGGTGTTGAGGCGTAACCGTTCTTCCGCCAGACGGAAATCCTGCCGCCAATCCTGAACGTGCCGGGATAACGCACGCAACTCGCACAATCCTTTACTGCGTAATGCCTGTAACGCGGCGTCGGTCAACCCCAGTTCAGCTACCTGATGACGATACAGCGGAGCCTGCAGCAACGCCGCCAGCGCCTGCTGCTGTTTGGGCGCGCGTTTCAGCGATAAGGGCGGTGTGGCCCGTCCCTGTTTGGTGGCGAACCATTGCCAGAGCGGCGCGGTATGCGCGGGTTTCCCCTGACGCAGTAGGATCGGCAGCGCATGGAACAGCACTTCGCCAGTCGGGTAGTGATAGTAATCGGCGGCCCATAGCAGAATGCGCCACAGGTTGGTGGGGAATAGAGGGGTGTCGTCAATAACCTGATGGACGGTTTTAAGCTGATCCACAGGCAATTCGCTGTTGTCGCTCAATGCGGTGACTATGCCGATCATCCGACGGTTGCCGAAGGGGACGCTGACGCGCATACCCGGTACAGGCGCCATGTCCGCTGTCAGGCGGTAGTCGAACGTGCGCGTTAGCGGTACCGGCAAGGCAACCTGGGCAATGGTCATCGCATCTCCGTGAAATTCAGGTGAATGAGGCGATGCGGGCATCGCCGGACTACGGCGTCAGATTGTACACGGCGCAGGCGGCGCATGCCGATATGATTGCATCATCTGGTTAATTTCTGTATGATCCGCCGCCTTTGTACCGTGTGGTATAAAGCTCGTTTAACTCAACTTCGTGTGGTGTCTGGCGGAAAAGGGCTGGATAGCGACACGGCCTTAACAGAGGTTTCCCATGAAAGAAGGTATTCACCCGAATTACGTTGAAATTACCGCTACCTGTTCTTGCGGTAATGTCATCAAAACCCGTTCTACCGTCGCCCGCGATCTGAACCTGGACGTGTGCTCCGCCTGCCACCCGTTCTTCACCGGTAAACAGCGCGTTGTTGACACTGGTGGTCGTGTTGAGCGTTTCAACAAACGCTTCAGTGTCCCGGGCGTGAAGAAGTAATCACTGCCATTTCAGGCGTGATGCGCTGGTCGCGAATCGCGGCCAAAACAAAGGCACCTGCGGGTGCCTTTGTTGTTTCTGTCGAATGCCGATTGCCCTGGATGGCGTCGTGCCGCCATTAGTATTCCCACGTATCCGGATCGATGCCCATTTCGCGCATGATGACCTTGGCGGTTTCGGGAATTTCGTCATGGCGTTCCTTGCGCAGATCGTCGTCGTCTGGCAGAGGCTGGCCGGTGAATGCGTGCAGAAACGCCTCGCACAATAATTCACTGTTGGTTGCGTGACGCAGGTTATTCACCTGACGACGGGTACGTTCGTCCGTCAAGATCTTCAATACTTTTAACGGGATAGACACCGTTATTTTCTTTACCTGCTCGCTTTTTTTGCCGTGTTCCGCATATGGGCTTACGTACTCGCCATTCCACTCAGCCATGGGATACCTTAAAAATTGATCGTGATGAAAACTGCCACTGTCATGAAGCACCATAATTCTAACGGTTATTCTAGGGATGCTCAATCTATACGCAAAGAAGTTTAGAAGTCTAGATGTATTGACGTCTATTGTTTCTGAGTTTACTCTTGAAATCCTCTACTTCAGTTCAGTCAGGAAAGGCACCGATGACGCGTAAACAGGCTACTATCGCAGTCCGCAGTGGGTTGAACAATGACGAGCAGTTTGGTTGTGTTGTCCCACCGATTCATCTCTCCAGTACCTATAACTTCACGGGTTTCAATCAGCCCCGCACACATGATTATTCCCGGCGTGGCAACCCGACTCGTGACGTGGTTCAACGTGCGCTGGCTGAGCTGGAGGGCGGCGCAGGTGCGGTGTTGACCAATACCGGTATGTCGGCGATTCTGCTGGTTTGCACGGTGTTTTTGCGTCCTGGCGACTTGCTGGTAGCTCCCCATGACTGCTATGGCGGCAGTTATCGCCTGTTTGACAGTCTGAGCCGCCGCGGCGCATTTCGGGTGAGGTTCGTCGATCAGGGAAATCAGACAGAACTGCAAGCCGCTCTGGCCGAAAAACCGAAGCTGGTGCTGGTGGAAAGCCCGAGTAACCCGCTGTTGCGCGTGGTGGATATCGCGGCGATTTGTCAGGCAGCACGCGAAGTCGGCGCGGTCAGCGTCGTGGATAACACCTTCCTGAGCCCCGCATTGCAGAACCCACTGCGGTTGGGCGCTGATTTGGTGGTGCACTCTTGTACCAAATATCTCAACGGCCACTCCGATGTCGTGGCCGGTACCGTGATCGCCAAAGATCCGGACGTGGTCACTGAACTGGCCTGGTGGGCCAACAACATCGGCGTGACGGGTGCCGCTTTCGACAGCTATCTGCTGCTGCGCGGCTTGCGGACGCTGTCGCCGCGTATGGCGGCGGCGCAGAAGAACGCCCTACAAATTGTGGAATATTTGCAGCGGCAGCCGTTGGTGAAAAAACTGTATCATCCTTCCTTGCCGGAAAATCCCGGTCATGGGATCGCCTGTCGTCAACAGTCCGGTTTCGGCGCTATGTTGAGTTTCGAATTGGATGGTGATGAAGAAACCTTGCGCCGTTTCCTGGCGTCGCTGGAGCTGTTTACGCTGGCGGAATCGTTGGGCGGCGTGGAAAGTCTGATTTCTCATGCCGCTACCATGACTCACGCAGGTATGGCGCCGGAAGCGCGTGCCGCAGCGGGGATTTCGGAAACACTGTTGCGTATTTCGGTAGGGATTGAAGACGGCGACGATCTGGTTGCCGATTTGGACAGAGCGTTTCAGGACGCAGCCAAGAGGTAAGAATGAGTGCTTTGGGGATAGCTGGCGCCGTTACGGGTCGTCAGTTGCATAAATTTGGCGGTAGCAGTCTGGCGGATGTGAAATGTTATCAGCGCGTCGCCGGTGTGATGTCCGACTACAGCCGACCCGGTGATTTGATGGTGGTTTCCGCAGCGGGCAGTACCACCAACCAACTGATTAGCTGGTTGACGTTCAGCCAGTCCGACAGAATTTCCGCACATCAGGTGCAGCAGGCGCTGCGCCGCTATCAGAGTGACTTGATCGCTGGTTTGCTGCCGCCGGAAGTCGCTGCGCCGTTGACAAATGCTTTCATTCGCGACTTGGAATATCTGGCGGGGTTATTGGACGGAAAAATCACCGATGCAGTGTACGCCGAAGTCGTAGGGCACGGTGAAATCTGGTCTGCGCGCCTGATGGCGGCGGTGTTGGATCAGAAAAATCTGCCGGCAACCTGGCTGGATGCCCGTTCGTTCCTGCGAGCGGAACGTGCGGCGCAACCGCAGGTGGATGAAGGGCGTTCCTGGCCGTTGTTGCAGCAGTTGCTGACACAGTACGCGGGGCAACGTTTGGTTATCACCGGTTTTATCAGCCGTAACGAGGCAGGCGAAACGGTCTTGCTGGGGCGTAACGGTAGTGATTACTCTGCGACGCAGATCGGCGCGCTGGCCGGGGTTGAACGTGTAACGATCTGGAGTGATGTAGCCGGCGTATACAGTGCGGATCCGCGCAAGGTTAAGGATGCCTGCCTGCTGCCGTTGCTACGTTTGGATGAAGCCAGCGAACTGGCGCGTTTGGCGGCACCGGTGTTGCATACCCGCACATTACAGCCGGTTTCCGGCAGCGATATTGACTTGCAACTCCGTTGCAGTTATCAGCCGGAACAGGGCTCGACCCGCATTGAACGGGTGCTGGCGTCCGGCACTGGGGCCAAGATCGTCACCAGCCATGATGATGTTTGTCTGATCGAAGTAAATGTGCCTTCCGCGCATGATTTCCAACTGATGCTGCATGATGTGGAGCAATTACTGAAAAAAGCGCAGGTCAGGCCGCTGGCGACCGGAGCGCATCAGGATCGCAACCAACTGCAACTCTGTTATACCTCCGAAGTCGTCAACAGCGCCTGGCAGGTACTTGAACAAGCGGCTTTGCCTGTCGAGCTGACTTTGCGTGAAGGCCTGGCGCTGGTGGCATTAGTCGGCGCCGGCGTGTGTCGCAATCCGCTGCATAGCCACCGTTTCTATCAGCAGCTCAAAGATCAGCCGATTGAATTTATCTGTCAGGCCGAGGACGACATCAGCCTAGCCGCCGTATTGCGCGTCGGCCCTACTGAGCATCTGGTGCGCGGTTTGCACCATTCCCTGTTCCGGGCGGAGAAACGTATCGGTCTGGTGTTATTCGGCAAGGGAAATATCGGTTCCCGCTGGCTGGAGCTGTTTGCTCGCGAGCAAAGCCTGATCTCTGCCCGAACCGGTTTTGAGTTTTTGCTGGCCGGTGTGGTGGACAGTTCGCGCAGTCTACTGAACTACGAAGGGCTGGATGCCGGCCGTGTACTGGCTTTCTTTAACGATGAAGCCCTGGAACGCGACGATGAGGAACTGTTCCAGTGGATGCGTGCGCATCCTTATGACGACCTGGTGGTGCTGGATGTGACGGCCAGCCAGTCGGTGGCGGATCTTTATCTGGACTTTGCCAGTTATGGTTTTCACGTTATCAGCGCCAACAAACTGGCTGGTGCATCCGGCGGGGATAACTATCGCCAGATTCGCGATGCATTCGCCAAGACGGGGCGTCACTGGTTGTACAACGCTACGGTCGGTGCCGGGTTGCCGGTGAACTATGCGGTACGCGACCTGCGGGAAAGCGGAGACAGTATTCTGGCGCTCAGCGGTATTTTTTCCGGGACGCTTTCATGGCTATTTTTGCAGTTTGACGGCACGGTGCCTTTTATCGATTTGGTGGATCAGGCCTGGCAGCAAGGGTTGACGGAACCTGATCCCCGGGTGGATCTTGCCGGCCAGGATGTCATGCGCAAACTGGTGATTCTGGCGCGCGAAGCGGGATACGAGATTGAACCGAATCAGGTTCGGGTGGAATCGCTGGTGCCTGCGGGATGTGAAGACGGGTCGGTGGATCAGTTCTTTGAGGATAGCGAGTCGCTTAATGAACAGATGCTGCAACGGCTGGAGGCGGCCAACGAGCTGGGACTGGTGCTGCGTTACGTTGCGCGGTTCGACGTCAATGGCAAGGCGCGCGTCGGTGTAGAGGCAGTACGTCCGGATCATCCGCTGGCGTCGTTGTTGCCGTGCGATAACGTGTTTGCCATTGAGAGCCGCTGGTATCGTGATAACCCGCTGGTGATTCGTGGGCCAGGCGCTGGACGTGATGTGACAGCAGGAGCGATTCAGTCCGACCTTAATCGTCTGGCGCAGCTTTTGTGATCATTTTTGGCAGCGCTGCCTGATCTGCCATCATCTGAGGATTACTACTGAAGCCCGCAACTGCGGGCTTCAGTGTCTGGAGTCGGAGATAACGGTTTCGTGTCCTGACAATCAGCGGCAACGTTTCCTTGTCGCCGTGTATACATCTTGTTGTGGCGGAACAAGGCTAATCAGAACATCGAGACGATGATCTTGCCGCGTGCCTGTCTGGACATCAGCCGAGCCCAGGCCTCATCGAACGCCTCAAGCGGCACATTTCGGTCAATGACGGCCTTCATACCTTGTTCGGCTATCGTTTCAGTGAGTTCACCCAGTTGGTTAGCATAAGGCTTGGCGTAAAAAATAGTGGCGGTGACGCCGTGCGCTTTGGCGGTTGCTTCGTCCGGCGGCATCGCGGTGGAGACCAGTCGGCCGCCAGTGCGCAGGACCTTATAAGAACGGGTTTGTGTCTCGCCGCCGACCAGGTCGAGCACGACATCCACACCGGAGATTTCAGCGGTGAAATCTTGCGTCTTGTAATCGATCACTTTATCTGCGCCCAGACTGTGCGCCAGTGCTAGACCCTCGCCAGAGGAGGTGGCGATGACGTGTGCCCCCGCTTTGTGTGCGAACTGGATGGCGAAAGTACCTACGCCTCCGGCACCGGCATGGATCAATACGGTTTCTCCAGCTTTCAGGCCAGCGGTGGAAAACAACGTGTGCCACGCCGTGATGCCTGCAGTCGGAATAGCGGCTCCCTCGGCGGCCGACAGGCTCGACGGCAGGAGTACGCAGGCGCTGGCGGGTACGGCTGCGAATTCAGCCAGCCCGCCGCTGATGCCGGCATCAGACCAGGCGATCACCCGGTCGCCGCTTTTCCATTGGCTGACGGCGGAACCGACGTACTCGATCGTACCGGCGAAGTCGGTACCCAACGTGATCGGTAGCTCGATATTGAAAAAGCGCTGGGCAAAACCGGATACCACCAGCGTATCGAGCGGGTTGAGCGCAGCGGCCTGAACACGTATCAGCACCTGGTCGGCGGCGATATCGGGCACGGGAGATTCTTTGATGGCAGGCATGTCGTTGAAATGGTCAATGCGTATGGCTTTCATCGTTTATGCTCCAAAGGTGAGTGATACGAAGACGCTAAGGTCTTCTGCGAAGCCGTTGTGAAAGGTAAGGCGAGCACCCGATATTTCGTGTGTGACCGGGGCCGGAACATTTAAGCCGAGAAAAGTCCGCGGCATTGGCACCGTCTCCTGACAAGTGCGAAGCAGATTTGCAGGAGGAGACGTTCCATAATTGTTGCCGTGTATGGATTATTCGTTCTGGTTATCGTGTTCTCGTGGTGGTTGTACCGCTACGCCGTAGAGAAAGGTATGGACGGCGTTACCCACGATGTCGTCTATTTCGTTGTCCGAAAGCGGGAGATGTACCAAGCCGACAATTGCGCGTAGCTTCACGTCACTGGACGTCATGCTAATGAACTTTTCGGCTAGCACGCGGGCCGGGAGCTGAGTGCTGATATTACTCGCCGGTTTTGCCTGGTGGGCTGCGATCCAGGTTGCCAGTTTGTCGAGGATTTTAAGATAACTGGCCGCTAGCATCGCTTGGGCGATTTCCGGGAAGCGGCTGCCTTCGTTGGTCAAAATCCGGTGTACGGCCAGCGTACGAGGCGACAGTGCGGTGCGTACCAGTTCACGCCCGAAAGTGGGCAACACCTCGTCAGGCTCACGTCCTTCTATCGTGAATTGATCCAGCGGTTTCGCCATCTCTTCACACACATGGAGCATGGCCGCGTGAAATAACCCTTCTTTACCGCCGAAATGACTATAAATGTTGCGGCGCGAACCACCGATGCGAGCTATCAGGTCATCAATGACAACCGCGTCGAACCCATGTTCCAGAAACTGTTCGGCCGCGACAACAATCAGGTCATGAACCCGTTGCGCACCTTTGGCTGTGCGGTGTGTAGGGGCAGTCTGTGGTGTCATGTGCGTTGCTCACTTTTTGCGTCATTTATGTATGGTAATGTACCATACCATTTAAGGGTGGCAAGTATGCTATTTGTGCTGGATGACGATGTCCGTTACGTCGATAGTCGTTTCTTACAAATTGAGCGCACTGGTGGCAAGGGATACGTTTTTTGCCGATACTTAATTTATATTCATTACAGTTTATGGGTATTTCTTAGTGATAAGTATGATGATGTGTGATTCACGATCATGAACTTCCTTCATCTTGCATGAACAAACATCAGCATGCTGTACGTTGAAAAGCGTTGACTCTTCGTGGTGATTCGGTCATTTTCTATATGGACGTCTAAACGTATAGACGTTTATCGAAAAAACCGAAACAGAGGCGAATCGAGGTAAGGATATGAGCTTTTTCCACGCGAACCATCAGGAAGCGCTGAACCAGAATCTGGCTGAGCTGCAAGGCCGCATTAACGTTTCCTTTGAATTCTTTCCGCCTCGTACCAGCGAGATGGAAGAAACGCTGTGGCACTCGATTGACCGCCTGAGCAGCCTGAAGCCCAAGTTTGTTTCCGTGACCTACGGCGCCAACTCCGGCGAGCGCGATCGTACTCACAGTATCATCAAAGCCATCAAGGAGCGTACCGGTCTGGAAGCGGCTCCCCATTTGACCTGCATTGACGCGAGCCGTGAAGAATTGCGCGCTATCGCTCAGGATTATTGGCAGAGTGGTATTCGACATATTGTGGCATTGCGCGGCGATTTACCGCCCGGCGGGGGTAAACCTGACATGTATGCGGCGGATTTGGTCGCCTTGCTGAGAGACGTCGGCGATTTCGATATTTCTGTGGCCGCTTATCCGGAAGTGCATCCTGAAGCCAAAAGCGCTCAGGCGGATCTGATCAACCTGAAGCGTAAGATTGACGCCGGCGCCAGCCGCGCCATCACCCAGTTTTTCTTTGATGTCGAATCTTATCTGCGATTCCGTGATCGCTGCGTTGCAACTGGGATCGACGTTGAGATTGTTCCCGGTATTCTGCCGGTTTCCAATTTCAAACAGTTACAGCGTTTCGCCACCATGACCAATGTACGGGTGCCGAACTGGATGACCGCGATGTTTGAAGGGTTGGATAACGATGCGGAAACCCGCAAGATGGTTGGCGCCTCTATCGCGATGGATATGGTAAAGATCCTCAGTCGCGAGGGTGTGAAGGATTTCCATTTCTATACATTAAACCGTGCGGAACTGAGCTACGCCATTTGCCATACGCTGGGGGTTCGTCCGGCGTCGCCGCAGGCTTGATGCCGATAAAAAAACGGCGGGCCGTAGCCCGCCAAAGTTTCGTTGGCTTTCTTAAAAGGGTCTGGTTCGCTAACTTGCGCTAGCTGTCAAAATCGTTTCGTCAGTAGCAGCGGTTCCGTAATGTTTCAGCGTATTGCTCCAATCTGCCGCGAGTTTTCAGTCGACTCTCTTTTCTATTCATGAATGTGTATGATGATTCCAGTCTTTTATCGGGTTTCACCGATGTTCATCACAAAAGAGCCATTCGTGGACATATCCCAAATATTGCCGCTTGAACACGCCAGCCTAGTCGTTATAGCGTGACAAATGGCTGGAAGAGCCGGCGTACATAAAAAGTCCCCTGGTGAAGAATAAAATACGGCCCTTTTAGGGTGATCGTATGTGCATTGGTTGTTGCGTTCGAGCTGTCGATCCTCTGGCGGAGTTTTCACCGTCTGTAAGCTAAGGACATTTGCTGTCGCTGAATTTGAAACTCCCTGTTTCTTCCAGACCTATCGCACCTGAATTTGGTTGATTTAAGGGTATTATTTCCTCTAAAAGTTGATAGAGATAATCGTTCGTTGCTATCCTATCTATCGCTAGAGGCTATCATGATTATGGAGAGATTTAGGGCATGAACATTCGGGACTTAGAATATCTGGTGGCATTGGCAGAACATCGACACTTTAGGCGGGCGGCGGATTCTTGCCATGTCAGCCAGCCGACCCTAAGCGGGCAGATCCGCAAGCTCGAGGATGAGCTGGGGGTGATGTTGCTGGAAAGAACCAGTCGCAAGGTGCTGTTTACTCAGGCGGGGCTATTGCTGGTCGAGCAGGCAAGAACGGTGCTGCGGGAGGTCAAAGTGTTGAAGGAGATGGCCAGCCAGCAAGGCGAAACCATGTCCGGGCCGTTGCATATCGGCCTGATTCCTACCGTCGGCCCTTATCTGCTGCCGCATATCATCCCCATGTTGCATCACACCTTCCCGAAACTGGAGATGTATCTGCATGAAGCCCAAACCCATCAACTGTTGGCTCAGCTCGACAGCGGCAAGCTGGACTGCGCGATTCTGGCGATGGTGAAAGAATCTGAAGCGTTTATCGAGGTACCGCTGTTCGACGAGCCGATGAAATTGGCTATCTATCAGGATCATCCCTGGGCTAATCGTGAGCGCGTCGCTATGTCCGATCTGGCGGGCGAGAAATTACTGATGCTGGAGGATGGTCATTGTCTGCGCGATCAGGCCATGGGGTTCTGTTTCCAGGCTGGTGCCGATGAAGATACCCATTTCCGCGCGACCAGCCTTGAAACGCTACGCAACATGGTTGCGGCCGGCAGCGGTATTACCCTGCTGCCGTCGTTATCAGTACCGCGGGAGCGTATCCGGGACGGCGTGTGCTATCTGAACTGTTATAAGCCTGAGCCGAAACGCACCATTGCATTGGTGTATCGCCCCGGCTCGCCGCTGCGAGGTCGCTATGAACAATTGGCGGACGCTGTTCGCGAACACATGCAGCATCAGATGGAGATGCTGTCAAAATAGCCGGTTCAGACCGTTTAATGCGGCTACCCGATAGGCTTCCGCCATTGTCGGGTAGTTGAACGTGGTATTGACGAAGTAATCGATCGTGTTCCCTTCGCCTTTCTGTTCCATGATGGCTTGCCCGATATGGATGATTTCGGCCGCTCGTTCGCCAAAACAGTGAATTCCCAGAATTTTCCGGGTTTCCCGGTGGAACAGAATCTTCAGACTTCCCACATTCATGCCGACAATCTGCGCGCGCGCCAGGTGCTTGAATTGGGCGCGGCCCACTTCATACGGCACTTTCATTGCGGTCAGCTCCTGTTCCGTTTTCCCGACGGAACTGATTTCCGGAATGGTGTAAATACCGGTAGGGATATCTTCGATCAGATGGGCGGTAGCGTCGCCTTTGGTAATCGCCTGGGCGGCGATGCGTCCTTGGTCGTAAGCAGCGGATGCCAGACTTGGATAACCTGTCACATCCCCGACAGCGTAGATATGCGACAACGCGGTCTGATACATGCTGTTGACTTTGAGTTGGCCACGCCCATCGGCTTCCAGCTCGATATTTTCCAGCCCCAGATTCTCGGTATTGCCGGTACGGCCGTTGGCATAAAGCAGACAATCCGCTTTGACTTTTTTGCCGGATTTCAGATGAACGATGACGCCGTCGTCGACCCCTTCTATTCGCTCAAACTCTTCATTGTGACGAATGACCACGCCGCTGTTCCAGAAGTGATAGGACAGCGCGTCCGACATCTCCTGATCAAGAAATGCCAACAGGCGGTCACGGGTATTGATCAGATCCACTTTTACGTTCAGACCGCGAAAAATGGACGCATATTCGCAACCTATTACCCCGGCGCCGTAAATGATGACGTGGCGGGGTTCATAATCCAGCTCGAGGATGGAATCGCTGTCGTAAATATGCGGGTGGGTGAAATCCACTTCTGCCGGATGATAGGGACGCGAACCGGTTGCAATGATGATGTTTTCTGCCGTCAAGGTGTCGTGCGTATCATCTGGATAGCGGACTGCGAGGGTATGCGCGTCAATAAAATTCGCTTCGCCGGAAAACAGATCGCAGTGGTTACGTTCGTAGAACCCTTGGCGCATGCGGGTTTGCTGGTTTATTACACTGCCGGCGTGGCGCAGGATGTCAGAAAACGAAGAACTGATAACGCGGGAATTATCGCTGTAGAGAGGGTTCTGGTTAAATTCGATGATACGACTGACTGCGTGACGGAGAGCTTTGGATGGGATGGTTCCCCAGTGTGTACAGCCGCCGCCTACGTTGTAGTGCCGTTCTATGACGGCGACTTTGGCGCCTTGCTTGGACAATCCCATTGCCGCACCTTCACCGCCGGGCCCGGAGCCAATCACTATGGCATCGTAATCGTATTGTTGTTGTATGGTCATGGTAGGACACACCTGTTTTTATACAATTAGGTAACGCGATATTAACATCGACAAGGGAATAACCCAATAATCCCCTTCATTTATGTGGGAAACAGGCAGCATACTTTTACTATGGCAGACTTTGACGCAGTATGTAGTGAATAACCGGTAGATGGCAGATAAAGTTTGTTATAGTCCTCGTCCTGAAAGGAGAACAGATAACGTTGGTCAGGATAATGGGTGTCAGAGCACAACAAAAAGAACGGACTCGTCGTTCTCTCATCGAGGCGGCATTCAGTCAGCTTAGTGCTGAACGCAGTTTTGCCAGCCTGAGTCTTCGCGAGGTCGCCCGCGAGGCTGGCATTGCACCCACTTCTTTTTATCGCCACTTCCGTGATGTCGATGAATTGGGTCTGACTATGGTGGATGAAAGTGGTTTGATGCTGCGTCAATTGATGCGGCAAGCTCGTCAGCGCATTGCGAAAAGCGGTGGCAGCGTGATCAAAACGTCGGTGGCGACGTTTATGGAGTTCATCGGTAATAACCCTAATGCTTTCAGATTGTTACTGCGTGAGCGCTCTGGCACGTCGGCAGCATTTCGTGCCGCAGTCGCCAGAGAAATTCAGCATTTTATTGCTGAACTGGCGGATTATCTTGAAGTCGAAAATCATATCCCTCGCAGTTTTGCCGAAGCGCAGGCGGAAGCGATGGTCACTATTGTGTTCAGCGCCGGCGCTGAAGCGTTGGATGTCGGCCTGGAGCAACGGCGCCAGTTGGAAGAACGGCTAGTGCTGCAATTGCGGATGATTGCGAAAGGGGCTTATTACTGGTACCGGAGAGAGCAGGGCCAGGGCGTTCCCAGCCCTGAACGTTGATTGAGCGAGGAGGCATTATGGCAGAGCAGGCAGGTTCCGAGAAAAGTACGTTGCTTCTGGCGTTAGTGGCTGGTTTGTCCGTAAATGGTTCTTTTACCGCGCTGTTCAGTTCGATTGTGCCTTTTTCCATTTTTCCGTTAATCGCCATGGTGCTGGCGGTGTATTGCCTGCACCAGCGCTATCAGCATTATGCGATGCCGGAAGGCGTTCCGCTGTTGGCCGCCGCCAGTTTTCTGTTCGGGCTGTTGCTGTATAGCGCGATTGTGCGTGCCGAGTATCCGCAAATCGGTTCCAACTTTGTGCCGTCGACCCTCTGTGCCGTCCTGGCGCTTTGGCTCGTGATCCGGTTAAGAGCCCGCAAAGCTGCTGCGGATTCCGAAAACCGCTGACCGGCATGGCGGATTAGGTGCGTTTTTCCAGCAGTACGCCGCATTCCATATGGTGGGTATAAGGGAACTGGTCAAATAGCGCCAACTGGCTGACACGGTGGGTTTGGGCGAGTGTCGCTAGGTTGGCGCACAGTGTTTCTGGGTTGCAGGATATATACAGAATGCGCGGATATTCCTGCACCAGTCGTACAGTTTCTTCATCCAGGCCGCTGCGCGGCGGATCGACGAAAATAGTATTGCAACGATAACTGGTCAGGTCGATGCCTTCCAGCCGGTTAAACTGCCTGACGCCACGCATCGCCTGGGTAAACTCTTCCGCCGCCATGCGAATAATCTGGACATTGCCGATCTGGTTAGCGGTGATGTTGTACTGCGCTGCCTGCACCGAAGGTTTGGCGATTTCCGTCGCCAGCACCCGCTCAAAATTTCGCGCCAGCGCCAGTGAAAAGTTACCGTTTCCGCAATACAACTCCAGCAGGTCGCCTTTGGAGCCTTCCGTTACAGACAATGCCCATTCCAGCATCTGGATATTCATGGCCGCGTTAGGTTGGGTAAAACTGTTCTCCACCTGCCGGTAAACCATCTGTTTGCCCGCAACTGGCAGGCATTCATCTACATAATCGTGATCGAGACAGATTTTGGTTTTGGTCGCCCGACCAATCAGTTGCAGATTAAAGCCCTGCTGGCGTAGCTGGTCGCGTAACGTGATTGCCTGCTGCCGCCACTCATCGTCCAGAGTCTTATGGTAGAGCAGTGATACTACGATTTCGTTGCTCATCGTAGAGAGATAGTCGATTTGGAACAGTTTGCGGCGCAGTGTTAGCTGCGGACGTAGCGCATTCAACAATGCCGGCATCAGACGATTGATAAGCTCGCTGGCGACAGGAAACTGATCGACCCGAATACGGTGTTTAGTCTGCTGATCGAACATAATGTGGTAGAGATCGTCGCCGTCATGCCAGATACGGAATTCGGCACGCATTCGATAGTGGCTGACTGGTGAGCGGAATACCTGCGGTTCCGGGGCATGGTATGACGCCATCATTGCTTTAAGCCGCCCGGTTTTCTCTGCAAGCTGGGCGTCATACTGATCGATAGGCAAAGTGGATGGCGTCATGATTTTCCCGTCTGAAAAAGCAGCTAAAGTAATTGTACGGCGGCGATTGTAGGGCATATGAGGGGGATGTCCAGTTTTGTAGCCGTGATTTATTGCATTCAATAAATGGAAGTCTAGACTTCTACACCGCCCGATCGTAGCATGAGCGTCCGGCCTTGCCTGGCGAGTTAAAAGGGAATCCAGTGAAATCCTGGAGCTGACGCGCAGCGGTGAGGGGAATGGGGAACGACAGCATGATGCAGACACTGCCTTCTTGGGTGGGAAGTCGTCGTTTCCGTGCGGCTTATGTCGCTGTACCTGAGCCCGAAAACCTGCCGGTATACGTCGCAATGTTCATGGTCATCGCGTGCTATCGATCATGAGGTGCGGCATCCTGCCAATTCAGTTTGGATGCTTCTTACATGCTTAATAAAAAAATAACACTGCTGACGGCGATGATGGCCACGGCATTTTCGGGGTGGGCGCAAGGTAGCGATAACACACAACAGGACAGTGGTGACGCTATGGTCGTGACCGCCAATCGTTTTCCTCAGCCGGTGTCTTCCGTGCTGGCGCCAACAACGGTGGTGACGCGAGATGATATCGATCGCTGGCAGTCTAAAAGCTTGACGGACGTGATGCGTCGTCTGCCGGGGGTGGATATCGCTCAAAATGGCGGATTGGGGCAGAGCAACTCGCTGTTTATTCGCGGTACCGCGTCCAGCCATGTTTTGGTGTTGATTGATGGTATTCGTCTGAATCAGGCGGGGGTTAGTGGCTCTTCCGATATCAGCCAGATCCCGATTTCTCTGGTTCAGAAGGTGGAATATATCCGTGGGCCGCGTTCTGCCGTGTATGGTTCTGACGCGATTGGCGGGGTCATCAATATCATCACGACGCGCGAGAAGAACGGTACGACGCTTTCTGCTGGTATGGGCTCTAATGGCTATCAAACCTATGATGCTTCCACCCAGCAGAATCTGGGGAGCCGTACGGTAGGGACGTTTGCTGGTAATTATACCTATACCAAAGGGTTTGATGTGGTGGCCAACCTGCCTGATGCCTATGGCACTTCGGCCCAGCCGGATCGTGACGGTTTCATGAGCAAAGCGGTGTACGGCAATGTAGAACACCGGTTTAGCGATGCAGTAAGCGGCTTTGTGCGCGGCTATGGTTTCGATAATCGTACTGCTTATGACGGTTCCCCCTGGGATTTACGCCAGCTTTATAGCCAGACCTGGAATACCGGGTTGCGTTACCAGAGAGGGATTTGGGCTTCGCAACTGATTACCAGTTATAGCCACAGTAAGGACTACAACTACGATCAATTGGGCGGCCGTTCCAGCAGCTGGGCCACGCTGGATGACATACAGCAGTACAACGTGCAGTGGGGCAACAGCGTCCAAGTTGGTAAAGGCAATATCAGTACCGGCGTTGACTGGCAGAAGCAAACGACTACGCCGAATACCAATTTCGTCGAGCGAGGGTATGAACTCCGCAATACCGGGGTGTATGCGACCACTCAGCAATTGCTGGGGCCGGTAACGCTCGAAGGATCGTTGCGTAGTGATGACAATTCACAATTCGGACAACATTCTACTTGGCAAACCGGGACTGCGTGGGAATTCACTCAAGGATACAGGCTGTTGGCGTCTTACGGCACCGCATATAAGTCGCCTAATCTTGGGCAATTATATGGCTCCATCGGTAATGCCAACTTGAAGCCGGAAGAAAGCAAACAGCTGGAAGGTGGAATTGAAGGCCTGACCGGAGCGGTCAACTGGCATGTGTCCGCTTATCGTAATGATGTGGACAACCTGATTCAGTACGACAGCGTCAGTAGTCAGTATTTCAACATTGGTAAAGCACTCATTAAAGGAATTGAAACCACTGCGTCGTTTGATACCGGGCCTGTTGCACATAAATTGTCTTACGACTATATCGATGCCAGAAATGCGGAAACGAATGAACGCCTGACAAGAAGAGCCCGCCAGCAGTTTAAATATGATTTGGATTGGCGCTGGGAGCCCTTGGATTGGACGGTGACTTATCACTATCTGGGTGATCGTACCGATCAGGATTTTAATACCTTTGAAACGATGAAGCTGGGTGGTGTTAGCGTTTGGGATCTGGCTGTGTCATATCCAGTCACCTCTCACCTGACAGTTCGTGGTAGAATCGCCAACCTGTTCGATAAGAATTATGAGACAGTGTATGGCTACCGAACCGCAGGTCGAGAATATTATCTCACCGGAAGCTATAGTTTCTGATTTACCTGCCCGCCCCTCCGTACTGATTTTTGATTCTGGTGTGGGCGGTCTATCCGTTTATGAAGAAATCCGCAAACTGTTGCCGGATTTGCATTATATCTACACGTTCGATAATGAGGCGTTTCCTTATGGGGAAAAGCCTGAGCAATTTATCATTGAGCGTGTGGTATCGATCGTTGACGCAGTTGAAAAACAGCATCCTTTGTCAGCAGTCGTTATCGCTTGCAATACTGCTAGTACGATTTCCCTACCAGCATTGAGGGAGCGCTTCAACTTCCCGGTAGTGGGCGTCGTTCCCGCGATTAAACCTGCGGCAAAACTGACCCGTAATGGCGTTGTTGGTTTATTGGCGACGCGCGCGACGGTGCAACGTCCGTATACCCACGAATTGATTTCACGATTCGCCCATGATTGTACGATTCTGTCTTTGGGGTCGTCGGAGTTAGTGGAGTGGGGAGAGGCCAAGTTACAAGGTGACGAGGTATCTATCGATGCGCTGAGGAAAATCCTCAAGCCTTGGCTGAAGTTGCCGGAACCGCCCGATACGGTCGTGCTGGGATGTACGCATTTTCCATTATTAGCGAATGAACTGCAGCAGGCTTTGCCGGAGGGGACGCGGTTGGTTGACTCAGGTGCCGCCATTGCCCGACGCACGGCGTGGCTGGTGAAACATTTGGAAAATCCTTTTCTATCGAAGGAAAAAAATCTGGTGTATTGCTTGGCGATCACGCCCAAAGTCGCAACGCTGTGGCCGGTATTACAGCGTTATGGGTTTCATTTGCTGGAAAAATTGCCGCTTTTGCAGGTTGACGAGCAAATATTAGGCAAATGAATTTGTTTTTTAATTTAGTGCTTGTCAGGCCCAAATAAGTCCCTATAATGCGCCACCACTGAGACGGAAACGGCGAACTTCGTTGGAAGTTTTAGTAAAATATCAAGCACGTATGGCTTGACATTTTTGAGGGGTTGAATATTATATTTGGCCCGCGACTGAGAAAAGTCGCACTGCTCTTTAACAATTAATCAGACAATCTGTGTGGGCACTCGCAGGACACTTCAGAACGAAAGAACTGAAAGTCTTGAAGAGTGAACAACAGTTAATTCATTACGAACTAACAACAG
>NZ_JAAWVW010000026.1:0-36059 GCF_014855505.1 Musicola keenii
CACACAGATTGTCTGATTAATTGTTAAAGAGCAGTGCGACCGGCTTACAGCCTGCTGTCGCGAGGTGGCGTATACTACGCTTTCCTCATTTGGAGTCAACGACTTTTTTCGCTTTCTCCGTCCCGTACCGCGCTGGCGTTACGCCGTTGCCGTCTCAGTGGAAGCGCATTATAGGGACTTCCCCGCAGGCCGCAACCGGTATTTTTCAGAAAAATGACCGTTCGCTGAATTCCACAGCAAAAGCACCACTTATACCTGATTGCCCACAGAGTTATCCACATCAGTTCCATTTTTTGAAATTTCTCGAGCGCCACGCAAACGTTTTCGCTACAATCTCACCCCGAAATAAAGCGGGCAATACCGCGCCAGTCGTTACCTGAATGCTGCTTTATCAACCATCGTTTTGTTTATCAAAGGCAATATTCATATAACGCGCTTTTAAGCAAGAACCTAGTCAAGGGATCAAACCATCATGCAACAACGTCGTCCTATCCGTCGTGCTTTGCTCAGTGTTTCTGATAAAGCAGGTATTGTTGAATTCGCCCAGGCGCTGTCGCAGAGAGGCGTCGAACTGCTTTCCACCGGCGGTACCGCTCATCTATTGGCAGATGCCGGATTGCCAGTTACTGAGGTTTCAGATTACACCGGATTCCCGGAAATGATGGATGGACGAGTCAAGACACTACATCCCAAAGTACACGGTGGTATTTTGGGCCGCCGTGGAAAAGACGACAACGTCATGGCACAGCACGATATCAAACCGATCGATATAGTAGTGGTAAACCTATATCCATTCGCCCAAACCGTGGCTAAAGAAAATTGCACGCTGGAAGATGCCGTGGAAAACATTGATATCGGCGGCCCGACCATGGTTCGCTCTGCAGCCAAGAACCATAATGATGTCGCTATAGTCGTAAAAAGCAGCGACTATACAGCCATTATTGCGGAAATCGATGCTAATGAAGGGTCTCTGACTTACGAAACCCGCTTCAATCTGGCGATTAAGGCATTTGAGCATACCGCCGCTTACGACAGCATGATTGCCAACTATTTTGGTAGTAAAGTACCGCCTTATCATGGTGATACCACCCAGCCTTCCGGACGTTTCCCGCGGACCTTAAACCTGAACTTTATTAAAAAGCAGGATATGCGTTATGGCGAGAACAGCCACCAGCAGGCCGCATTCTATATAGAAGAAGCGCTCGCCGAAGCCTCGGTTGCCACAGCCAACCAGCACCAGGGCAAGGCATTGTCATACAACAACATTGCCGATACTGACGCCGCATTGGAGTGTGTTAAAGAATTCGCCGAACCCGCTTGCGTCATTGTCAAACACGCCAATCCTTGCGGCGTAGCCATCGGCTCATCCATTTTGGATGCTTACGAGCGTGCTTACAAAACCGACCCAACCTCTGCGTTTGGCGGCATCATCGCGTTCAACCGCGAACTCGACGAAGACACGGCCAACGCCATCATCAGCCGCCAGTTTGTAGAAGTGATCATCGCGCCGTCCGCCAGCGAAGCAGCACTGAAAGCGACATCAGCCAAACAGAATGTACGTGTATTGACTTGCGGCCAGTGGCAACAGCGTGTTTCCGGCTTGGATTTCAAGCGCGTCAACGGTGGCTTGTTGGTTCAGGAGCGCGATCTGGGTATGGTGGATACAGCCCAACTGCAAGTAGTCACCGAGCGTCAACCGACAGCGGCAGAGCTGCGTGACGCGCTCTTCTGCTGGAAAGTGGCGAAATTCGTCAAATCCAACGCCATCGTTTATGCCCGCGACAACATGACCATCGGTATCGGCGCAGGCCAGATGAGTCGAGTCTATTCCGCTAAGATCGCCGGCATCAAGGCCGGTGACGAAGGATTGGAAGTCAAAGGCTCCGTTATGGCATCCGATGCTTTCTTCCCATTCCGTGACGGCATCGACGCTGCTGCGGCAGTCGGCATCACTTGTGTTATTCAACCCGGTGGTTCCATCCGCGATGATGAAGTCATCGCCGCCGCTAACGAACACGGCATTGCCATGCTATTCACCGACATGCGCCATTTCCGTCATTAATCCAGGGCTACTTTGATGAATATTTTGATTATTGGTAACGGTGGGCGTGAACACGCGCTTGCCTGGAAAGCAGCCCAGTCACCTCTGGCTGATAAAGTCTACGTTGCGCCGGGCAATGCCGGTACGGCGTTGGAACCTGCGCTGGAAAACATTCATATTCCGGCCACCGATATTCCTGCGTTGCTGAATTTTGCGCTCCAGAACGACATCGGCCTGACTATTGTCGGCCCGGAAGCACCGTTGGTGATAGGCGTCGTCGATGCATTTCGTGCAGCAGGACTTAAAATTTTTGGCCCAACACAGGCAGCCGCACAGTTAGAAGGTTCCAAAGCCTTCACCAAAGATTTTCTGGCCCGGCATCAGATTCCCACTGCGGAATACCAGAATTTCACTGAAATAGAACCTGCTCTGGCCTATATCCGCCGCAAAGGGGCACCCATCGTCATCAAGGCCGACGGACTCGCCGCAGGTAAAGGCGTTATTGTCGCTATGACGCTGGAAGAAGCGGAAAACGCCGCGACTGATATGCTGGCGGGCAACGCATTCGGTGATGCCGGGCACCGTATCGTAGTGGAAGAGTTTTTGGATGGCGAAGAAGCCAGCTTTATCGTGATGGTGGATGGCGAGCACGTCCTGCCGATGGCAACCAGTCAGGATCACAAGCGCGTCGGCGACAACGATACCGGCCCGAATACCGGCGGTATGGGAGCCTACTCGCCAGCCCCCGTCGTTACTGATGACATCCACCAGCGCGTCATGGAGCAAATCATTTGGCCGACCGTGCGCGGCATGGCATCCGAAGGCAACATCTATACCGGTTTTCTCTACGCCGGATTGATGATCTCGGCGGAAGGGCAGCCCAAGGTGATTGAATTTAACTGCCGCTTTGGCGATCCGGAAACCCAGCCCATCATGTTGCGCCTACGTTCCGATCTGGTTGAACTCTGTCTGGCGGCCTGCGACGGTAAACTGGACGAAAAAACCTCTGATTGGGATGAACGCCCGTCCCTTGGCATTGTGTTGGCCGCTGGAGGGTATCCGGCTGAATATCGTACCGGTGATGTGATCTCTGGGCTGCCGACACAAGATATGGTAGACGGTAAAGTGTTCCACGCCGGCACCAGACTGAACGGCGACGATGTCGTGACCAATGGTGGACGTGTACTGTGCGTGACTGCACTCGGTAACAGTGTGGCGCAAGCGCAACAACGCGCTTATGAACTGGCAAACCCCATCAAGTGGCAAGGCAGCTTCTGTCGAACCGATATTGGCTACCGCGCTATCGACCGGGAAAAAGCCTGACAACAGCTAGCGGGTGGGCCTCAGTTCTCACCCAGCGCAACCATTCCCGCGCATCGTCGCGGGAATCATCGTTACAGCGTCTCCGCTGTCGGCTCCCAACGACAAAAATCAGCATTCGCCACCAGCAGCAATTGCGTACCCGCGTTGGATACCAGCCAGGCAATGCTGACAGGGCCATGCGCATTCTGCTGACGCTGCCGGATCCAGGCCAACGATGAACCGTCCAATACCGGTTTAAGTACCTTCCCGTCGCAAGCGACGACACGACCTTCCTGCCACACGCCTTGCAGTAAACGCACATTCCCTGCACGCATGACGTCACTCATTTCCAGCATGCGCCGGGCATCAAACTGATACAGCGCGATCTCATCTTCCGACAACGATTCCCGCCGATCAGGCAGTTGACGCTGCATAAAATTTACCGCACCGTCCTGATCAAAACGCAGCATGACCTGATCCTGACTTGCAGATGCTCCATGACGCTGCTGAACATCCCGCAGGACGCCCTGCTGGAACTGATAACGGGTAATCTGGGTATCCTGCCCCTGAAGCGGACTGAATACCGTCATCAAGGTCGTCGTGTGCTGTTGCTCGTCATCCATGCGCCATAACCGCACCACACCGCGATCAGCAAGATAACCACCCGCATACAACGCCGGCGGCGGAGAATGGCTGCTACAGGCGGTCGCCAACGCTATCGCCGACGCGAACAGACTCCGCCTGAGAAAAAGCAAAAGGGGCGAAAACGCCCCTCTGCTTAAACCTGTTTTCGACATGCGCTTATTTAACGGCGTCTTTCAGTGCTTTACCAGCAACGAAGGCAGGCACGTTAGCGGCAGCGATTTTGATTTCTTTGCCCGTCTGCGGGTTGCGGCCAGTGCGCTCGTTACGATGATTGACTTTAAACGTGCCAAAACCAACTAATTGTACTGCATCACCTTCTTTCAGCGACTCAGTAATTGCCGCCAACGTTGCTTCCAGCGCAGCTTTAGCCTGGGTCTTGGAAAGGTCAGCCTTGTCAGCAATTACATCAATCAGTTGAGTCTTATTCATAAGTTATCCTTACAGTGTGTTTATCGCTTGCTAAGCATCGAGTGCGACGGATATGCCATCTCCCATCATACTTAGAGCAGCAGGCGCGTTGGCCTTCCTGCAATTCGAAGTATTTAGAGTGTAGTAGCACCCTCCTGCATACACGCACCGACAGCCACTTTTATTACGCCCCCCAAATGTAGACCAGACAGGGTGCGGTGTGAAGCCTTTAGACCCGCCATTTCAGGCCTTAAATCACGTTTTATCGCGCTATTGATACAAATTTATCCCAATGTTGCTGATTCCTGCTTCACGCAGGTCGGCGCGCAGTCCCTTTATCAGCTCAATGTCCCGCTCCTCGCAGCCTGCCAGCAGGCGGAAAATCTCCCACTGGATATCCCATTCTTCTTCAATGGCAGGTAAAACCTTCAGTTCATCATCGGTCATTTCACGACCGGCTTGAGTCATTTCCAGCATGGCGACGGTACGAATAGACGCCTCGCTGATCGCTATCGCATGCGCTAACGTTTCACCGCTCAACTGCGAGTGCAGTAATTCGCTCAACGCAATACATGCGTCAATCGCCGGGTACACGCCATAAATATCGTAATCATCCGCAGAGGGGATCGCCTCTTCCAATTTTTCAAGCTGGTTATCGAAGTTCACCCTGGCATCTTTGACTACCAGCGTCTCCCACACCAGATCCAGAATCCTCCGGTAAAGCTGCGCATCAAAAAAACCGGTTTCCTGGCAAAACGCATGATAATTGGGGTACATACGCTCACAAAGACAGGCCATGAAGGTGACATGCTGCCAGCTTGCCAGTTTCTCCAGACGTAAATGAATGGGGTTACGTAACATGATTGTTCCCGATAAATGATGGCCGCAGTGTAATAAAAAACGGCGACACTGCCATATGCCCGAATTCCTAAAGTTTTCCGCGCGGCATTATCCTACAGCCGATGCTGACGTTGCCAGCGCTGAAACGCCGGACGGTTGGATGCTACCGCATCGGCCCAGCGTGTCGGCTCCGGCAGACGATACCCGCGCATGCAACGCATCACCCACAGCAACGCGCTATCTATTGCTACACGGTGCCCAGTGGAAACAAACAGCGGATTGCAACGCGCCTTGCTACGCCACACCCAGCCTATCTGTTCGTTCCGATCCATCAGCGGTTGTTGGCTACCCACCTCTGCCGCCAGCGGCGCGACCTGTCCGCAAAGCCGTTTCTTCGCCACGCCGATGGTCGGCACATTCACCAACAGGCCGAAATGGCAGGCAACGCCAAGACGACGGGGATGGGACACGCCGTGCCCATCCACAAACAGCAATTCGGGACGATGGCTCAGCATGTCCCAAGCCGCCAGCAACGCGGGCGACTCGCGGAACGACAAAAAACCGGGGATATAAGGCATAACGGTGGGAATACGCGCAACCCGGTACTCCACCAGCTCCAGCGAAGGGTAAGCCAACACCACCAACGCTGCGCGCGTGACGTCGCCGCCCTGCTCGAATCCCACATCCGCGCCGGCAATAAAAGCAGGTTGCTCGAACGGCATATCGTCATGACGAACCACCTGGGATGCCTTGTCGATCTGCTCCTCACGTAATGCATTAATATCCATCAGTTTTTCTCTGATGATACGGTGCGGACAACCGGTGCACCGCCTCGACAAACACGCCGGCGTGCTCTGGTGGCACGTCCTGATGGATACCATGCCCCAGATTGAACACATGGCCGTCGCCGGCGCCGTATCCCGCCAGAATCGATGCGACTTCCTGCTCGATACGGGCCGGCTGCGCATACAGCAGCGAGGGATCCATATTGCCCTGCAACGCCACCCGATCGCCGACGCGCCGGCGTGCGTCGGCGATATCGGTGCTCCAGTCCAGCCCCAGCGCATCACAGCCGGTATCCGCCATCGCCTCCAGCCACTGGCCGCCGCCCTTGGTAAACAGCGTGACCGGCACGCGACGCCCTTCGTTTTCGCGCAGCAAACCATCGACAATCTTGTGCATGTAATGCAGTGAGAATTCACGGTAATCAGCACCGCTCAACGCACCGCCCCAGGTATCAAAAATCATCACGGACTGGGCGCCGGCGCGAATTTGCGCATTCAGATACAGCGTGACGCTGTCCGCCAGCTTATCCAGCAGCAGATGCAGCGTTTCCGGCGCGGTAAACATCATCTTCTTAATCACAGTGAATGCTTTACTGCTACCGCCTTCCACCATGTAGGTCGCCAGCGTCCAAGGGCTGCCGGAAAAACCGATCAGCGGCACGGCACCCGCCAGATTCCGCCGAATAGTCCGCACGGCATTCATGACATACCCCAGTTCCAGTTCCGGATCGGGGATCGGCAACTTCACCACATCGGCATGTGACGTCACGGGAGAGGAGAAACGCGGCCCCTCGCCGGCTTCAAAATAGAGCCCCAACCCCATGGCATCGGGCACCGTGAGGATATCCGAGAACAGAATGGCGGCATCAAGATGGTAACGACGCAACGGCTGCAAGGTGACTTCGCAGGCCAGTTCCGCATTGCGGCAGAGAGACATAAAATCGCCCGCCTGCGCGCGCGTCGCGCGATACTCCGGCAAATAGCGCCCGGCCTGACGCATCATCCATACCGGGGTTACATCCACTGGCTGGCGCAATAAAGCTCGCAGATAGCGATCATTTTTCAGGTCAGTCATGTTTTTTCCTTGTAGGCCTGCAGACAGGCATCGTTCGTTATCTCGGGTTAACACGCCGCTTAACTATCCGCTTCGCGGCACAGCACCACGGTATCTTCGATCAGGCGGCGGGCAACCGTGCCGGGCGGCGGCAACTCAGGCAGGCGATCATAACGAAACCAGGCGGCGTCGCGCAGTTCCGAAGGGTCGTGCCGCAGTTCGCCACCGGCATACTCCGCCGTATACGCCATCATCAGCGAATGTGGAAACGGCCAAGGCTGTGAGCAGACATAGCGCAGATTCTTAATACGCACATTGCTCTCCTCCATGACTTCTCTGGCAACCGCCTGCTCCAGCGTTTCGCCGACTTCGACGAAGCCGGCCAGTGCGGTGTACATATTGCCGCGATGACGCAAATGCTGAGCCAGCAGGATTTTCTCTTCATGGCGGATGGCAACGATAACGCAAGGCGCAATCTGCGGATAGTAGCGTTCCCGGCAATGCGGGCAGAGGCAGGCCAGTTCGGTCGTGCTGTGCACCATGTCATGGCCGCAATAACCGCAAAAACGGTGTGAACGATAAAACTCCTCCAGTTGAACCGCACGGCCGGCCAGTTGAAACAGCGCGGGGTCATGGCTCAGCAACTGACGCACCGATCCCATATCCTGCGCCATCTCGTGCTGCACCAGCCATACCGTCTCGCCCTGCCATTCACCGATCTGTCGCGCTGCGCGCTGTTGCAGATGCCACTGCGCCGCACGCCCATACGGCAGTTCTCCCTGGGGTTGCCAAACTTGCTGTCGGTGGCAGACCACCCACCAGCCGGACTCATCCCCTTTCAGCGTCAGTTCCATATTTCTATCGCCTCTTTTTTGTCGCCGGACGGCATGTGACGGCTCTGGGCGCATTATCCGGCGCGTGCGCAGCCTTGGCAATGCGCTTTCCCTGAATGCAGCGACGACGCAAACGATTGGCCCCGCCGTAACACGGCCTCATGATTTGGCTTTTGACAGCCGTTGGAACACGGCATAAAGTGTGGGGCTACCACCCCCGAAGCGGGGTGAGGCTGCGCCCCTGAAAGTGATGTATCAGGCGCAGCCAGAAATCTTGTCGGAGTGCCCAGCCTGTAAAAACGCAGGCGGGCTGAGACCGTTAATTCGGGATCCGCGGAACCTGATCAGGTTAAAACCTGCGAAGGGAACAAGAGTAATCTCACTGCCAGAACCTGTTGATGCAGCCTGCTTCAATCGGTTCACATCCAGCCATTACTCCCTCCGAGCTCCAGACAAGCAACCTTTCCCTACACCGTTAAGGAATTTGCTATGTCTACAGAACAGAAACCCGCCGCCGAGCAAACCAACCCCGGACGCCGCGCGCAGCGTGAAGCAGCCCAGCAATTTATCGACTCGCTGCAAGGTACCGCTTTTCCCAATTCGCAACGCATCTATCTGGAAGGCTCGCGTTCGGACTTGCGAGTGCCGATGCGCGAAATCCAGCTCAGCCCAACGCTGGTCGGCGGCAACCGCGACAATCCACAGTATGAACCCAATGAACCGGTGCCGGTTTACGATACCTCGGGCCCTTACGGCGACCCGGCCGCCCGGCTGGACGTTCGCCAAGGGCTGGCGAAAACGCGCGCCGCCTGGATCGACGAACGGCAGGATACCGAACCGCTGCGCGAACGCAGTTCCCGCTTTACCCAGCAGCGCCTGGCGGACGCCGGTCTCGACCATTTGCGCTTTGAGCACCTGCCGTTGCCCAAGCGCGCCCAAGCCGGGCGGCGCGTCACCCAATTGCACTACGCCCGCCGTGGCATCATCACCCCGGAAATGGAGTTCATCGCCATCCGTGAAAACATGGGGCGTGAGCGCATTCGCGGCGAGGTGCTGCGCCAACAGCATCCCGGACACAGTTTCGGCGCGCATCTGCCGGAGAACATCACCCCGGAATTTGTGCGTCAGGAAGTGGCCGCCGGCCGCGCCATCATTCCGGCCAACATCAATCACCCGGAATCGGAGCCGATGATCATCGGCCGTAATTTTTTGGTCAAAGTGAACGCCAACATCGGCAACTCGTCCGTCTCCTCCTCCATTGAAGAAGAAGTGGAAAAACTGGTGTGGTCGACCCGCTGGGGCGCAGACACCGTGATGGATCTGTCCACCGGCCGCTACATCCACGAAACCCGCGAATGGATCCTGCGCAACAGCCCGGTGCCGATCGGCACGGTGCCCATCTATCAGGCGCTGGAAAAAGTGAACGGCATCGCGGAAAACCTCAATTGGGAGATCTTCCGCGACACCCTGCTGGAACAGGCAGAACAGGGGGTGGACTATTTCACCATCCATGCCGGCGTACTGCTGCGCTACGTGCCGATGACTGCCAAACGCCTGACCGGCATCGTCTCGCGCGGCGGCTCAATCATGGCCAAATGGTGCCTGTCCCACCATCAGGAAAACTTCCTCTACCAGCATTTCCGCGAAATTTGCGAAATCTGTGCCGCCTATGACGTCGCGCTGTCGCTCGGCGACGGCCTGCGCCCCGGCTCGATTCAAGACGCCAACGACGAGGCCCAGTTTGCCGAACTGCACACGCTGGGCGAACTGACCAACATCGCCTGGGAATACGACGTACAGGTGATGATCGAAGGCCCCGGCCACGTACCGATGCAGATGATCCGCCGCAATATGACCGAGGAGCTGGAGCATTGCCACGAAGCGCCGTTCTACACCCTAGGCCCGCTCACCACCGACATCGCGCCGGGTTACGACCACTTCACCTCCGGCATCGGCGCGGCGATGATCGGCTGGTTCGGCTGCGCCATGCTGTGCTACGTCACGCCGAAAGAACATCTGGGTCTGCCCAACAAGAACGACGTCAAGCAAGGGCTCATTACCTACAAGATCGCCGCTCATGCCGCCGATCTGGCGAAAGGCCACCCCGGCGCGCAGATCCGCGATAACGCCATGTCCAAAGCGCGGTTCGAGTTTCGCTGGGAAGACCAGTTCAATCTGGCGCTCGACCCGGAAACCGCCCGCGCCTACCACGACGAAACCCTGCCGCAGGAGTCCGGCAAAATCGCGCATTTCTGCTCAATGTGCGGGCCGAAATTCTGTTCGATGAAAATCACCCAGGAAGTCAGAGACTACGCCGCCCGGCAGGAAGCGCAGGCGCAGCCGATCGACGTCGGTATGGCGCAGATGTCCGCCGAATTCCGCGCCCGCGGCAGCGAACTCTATCACGCCGCCGCCAGTCTGCCGCAGGAGGAAAACCGATGAACGCCGCGTTTCCCGCCACGGAAAAACGCTTGGGGCTCTATCCGGTCGTGGATAGCGTCGACTGGATCGCGCGTTTGCTTGAGGCCGGCGTGCGCACGATTCAGTTGCGGATCAAAGACCTCCCGGATGATCAGGTCGAACCGGCAGTGATGCAGGCCGTCGAACTGGGTCGCCGCCATCAGGCCCGGCTGTTCATCAATGACTACTGGCGGCTGGCGATCACACACCGGGCCTACGGCGTCCACCTCGGCCAGGAGGATCTGGATAGCGCCGATCTGGCCGCGATCCGGCAAGCCGGGTTGCGGCTGGGTGTTTCTACCCATGATGACGCCGAACTGGCGCGCGCGGTGGCGATCCAGCCGTCCTACATCGCGCTGGGGCATATTTTCCCGACGCAAACCAAGGACATGCCATCCGCACCGCAAGGTCTGGATGAACTGGCCCGTCACATTAATGCGCTGGATGACCGTTTCCCCACCGTCGCCATCGGCGGCATCAGCATTGACCGGGCCCCGGCGGTGCTGGCAACCGGCGTCGGCAGCATCGCGGTGGTCAGCGCCATCACCCAGGCGCCGAACTGGCGTCAGGCCACCGCCGCGTTGCTGACGCTGATAGAAAACCGGGAGGCGTAACATGCTGAGCGATAATGATTTTATGCGCTACAGCCGCCAATTGCTGTTGGAAGAAGTCGGCCCCGAGGGGCAACAGCGGCTGGCGCAGGCCCGCGTGCTGCTGGTCGGCATGGGCGGGCTCGGCGCGCCGGCGGCGCTCTATCTGGCGGCAGCGGGCGTCGGCATGCTGCGGCTGGCGGACGACGATCGGCTGCATATCTCCAATTTGCAGCGTCAGATCCTCTACCGCACCGCGGATCTGGATCGTGCCAAGGCGGAACTGGCGCATCAACAGCTGACGGCGCTCAATCCGTCAATCCGGGTCGAAGCGCTGGCGGTTCGTCTGGAAGGCGATGCGCTGCGTCATGCGGTGGACGATGTCGATCTGGTGCTCGACTGTAGCGACAACATGGCCACCCGCCACGCCGTCAACGCCGCCTGCATCGCCGCCGGCAAACCGCTGGTCAGCGCCAGCGCGGTCGGCTTCAGCGGCCAGTTGCTGGTGCTGACGCCGCCGTATCGCCACGGCTGTTACGCTTGCCTCTACCCGGATGACGCCGAACCGCAGCGCAATTGCCGTACCGCCGGGGTGCTGGGCCCGGTGGTCGGTGTGATGGGGACGCTACAGGCGCTGGAGGCTATCAGACTGCTGTGCGGTCACGCCTCGCCGCTGGACGGCAAGCTACGCCTGTTCGATGCGCGTCAACAGCAGTGGACTACGCTGCAACTCAGCCCGGCCCCAGACTGCGCCGTGTGCGGAGGCCACGCATGAAGATTCGCATCAATGACGATGTCGTCGAACTGGACGACGCGCTCACCGTGGCCCAATTGCTCGACCGCCTCAACCGGCGCCAACCCGGTACGGCGTTGGCGATCAACCAGACCATCATTCCCCGTGCCGCCTGGGAACGACACCCGGTGCAGGACGGGGACGACATTTTGCTGTTTCAGGCCATCGCAGGAGGATGAGATGCTGAAGATTGCAGATACATTGTTCAACTCCCGGTTGCTTACCGGCACCGGAAAATTCGCCAGCGCAGAATTGATGAGCGCGGCGATCCAGGCCTCCGGGTCGCAGCTCGTTACCATGGCGATGAAGCGCGTGGATCTGAAAGGCGGCAGTGATGCAATTCTGGCGCCGCTGCAGGCACTGGGTGTCCGGTTATTGCCCAACACCTCCGGCGCCCGCACCGCCGACGAAGCAGTGTTTGCCGCTCGTCTGGCGCGGGAAGCGCTCGGCACGCCGTGGATCAAGCTGGAAATCCACCCGGACATGCGCTACCTGCTGCCCGACCCGATCGAAACGCTGAATGCCGCCGAACGGCTGGTGAAAGACGGGTTCGTGGTGCTGCCATACTGCGGCGCTGATCCCGTGTTGTGCAAACGGCTGGAAGACGTCGGCTGTGCGGCGGTGATGCCGCTGGGCGCTCCCATCGGCTCCAACCACGGGCTGCAAACCCGCGACTTCCTGCGCATCATCATTGAACAAGCGCAAGTGCCGGTGGTGGTGGACGCCGGTATCGGCGCGCCGAGCCACGCCGCCGAAGCGCTGGAGCTGGGCGCCGACGCGGTGCTGGTCAATACCGCCATCGCGGTGGCGCGGGATCCGGTACGGATGGCGACCGCCTTCCGGTTGGCGGTGGAAGCCGGGGAGATCGCCCGTCAGTCCGGCCTGGGGCGACGCCAGTTGCAGGCCAGCGCCACCAGCCCGTTGACCGGGTTCCTGACGACGGAGGCGACAAACTGATGGATAACTCGTTTGAACAACGCTGGCAACAGCTGGATTGGGACGACCTGACGCTGCGCATCAACGGTAAAACCCGCGCCGACGTCGAACAGGCGCTGAACGCCGAGCGCCCCGACATGGAGGATTTCATGGCGCTGCTGTCTCCGGCGGCCAGTCACTATTTAGAACCGCTGGCCCAACGCGCTCAACAGTTGACCCGGCAGCGCTTCGGCAATACCGTCGGCTTTTACGTGCCGCTCTATCTCTCCAATCTCTGCGCCAACGACTGCACCTACTGCGGCTTCTCCATGAGCAACCATCTCAAGCGTAAAACCTTGAACGACGAGGAAATTCTGCAGGAATGCTACGCCATTAAGGCATTGGGGTTCGACCACCTGCTGCTGGTGACGGGCGAGCACCAACGTAAG
The DNA here is from genome assembly GCF_014855505.1 of Musicola keenii. NCBI lineage: Bacteria > Pseudomonadati > Pseudomonadota > Gammaproteobacteria > Enterobacterales > Pectobacteriaceae > Musicola > Musicola keenii. The sequence goes on from NZ_JAAWVW010000026.1 coordinate 13,116, forward strand.
GTGGGGATGGACTATTTCCGGCGCGTATTTCCACTGATTCGCCCGCACTTCAGCGCGCTGATGATGGAAGTGCAGCCGCTGGCGCAGGAAGAGTACGCGGAGCTGAAAACGCTGGGGTTGGACGGGGTGATGGTATATCAGGAAACCTACCATCAGGCGACTTACGCCCGCCACCACCTGCGCGGGAAAAAGCAGGATTTCGCCTGGCGGCTGAACACCCCGGATCGACTGGGACGCGCCGGGATCGACAAGATCGGGCTGGGTGCATTGATCGGCCTGTCCGACAGCTGGCGCACCGACTGCTATATGGTGGCGGAACACTTGCGCCATCTGCAACACCACTATTGGCAAAGTCGCTACTCGTTGTCGTTTCCGCGTCTGCGCCCATGCGCCGGCGGCATCGAACCCGCCTCACTGATGGACGAAGCCCAGCTGATGCAGACGATCTGCGCCTTCCGCCTGCTGGCCCCCGATGTAGAACTGTCGCTTTCGACCCGGGAGTCGCCCCATTTTCGTGACCACATGATCCCGATCGCCATCAACAACGTCAGCGCCTTCTCCAAAACCCAGCCGGGCGGCTATGCCGACGGCCATGCGGAATTGGAGCAGTTCTCCCCGCACGACGACCGCAGGCCGGAAGCGGTGGCCGATGTTTTGACGCGCGCCGGCCTGCAGCCGGTCTGGAAAGACTGGGAGGGATATCTGGGCCGGACGATCGCAAACTGACGGACGCGATCTCGATCACCGCGCGCCGAGGCGATCGCCCCGCTCGTCGGGGAAGATCAGGCTGAATACGATCCGGCCGATCTCCCCGTCGAGCGGATCACAACGGGCCGTGGCCTCGCCGCCGTGCAACGTCATGATCGCCCGCACGATCGACAACCCCAAACCACTGGAATCGCTGCCCGCGCTGCGGGTGGCATCCCCCCGGTAGAAACGGTCGAACAACCGCGCCAGCTGGTCTTGCGGCAATACCGGCGCCAGATTGCTCACCGCCACCACCACCCGTCCGGGAAGGGTTTCCACCGTCAAGCGTACCTGACTGTCCGCGCTCGCATAACGCACCGCATTCGCCACCAGATTGCTCAACGCTCGCTGGAACAGCAAGGCGTCTGCCGTCAGCGCAACCTGTCCATCGCAGTGCAGCGTGATGCCGCGTTCCTCCGCCAGCATGTCGAAATAGTCCGCCACCCGCCGCAGCTCGCTGGCGACATCAAGCCGCACAAGGTTCAACACCGGTTGTTCATGGCTGGCCCGCGCCAGAAACAGGATGTTCTCCACCATGCGTGAGATGCGCTCCAGTTCGGCGATATTGTCCGACAGTAGCATCTCGTATTCCTCGACGTTGCGCGGCTGGTACAGCGCTACCTGACAGTGCCCCATCAGCGCGCCGATGGGCGTGCGGATCTCATGCGCCAAATCGGCGGAAAACTGGGTCAAGCGTTGATAGCCCTCGGTCAGGCGATCCAGCATGGCATTGAAGGCGCGAATCAGTTGCCGCACCTCCTGCGGCGCGTCCGCCTCGCTGACGCGGGTGGAAAGGGTATGCGGCGCAATTGCGGCGGCTTGCGCCGTCATCCGCCACAACGGTTTCAACCCCCGCCGCAGCACCAGATAGCCCAGCCCGCCGATCAACGCGAAGGCCGCAGCCACCGCACTCAACACCCGCCACAGGTAACGTTCCAGCATCTTCTGTTCGTTGACCATGACATGGGCGGCGGCGATCTGCAGTATCTGTCCGTCATCAAGCCGTACCAGCGCAGACACGGCGCGCAACGGCACGCCTTGTTCCGTTGCGCCACTGCGAACCTGGTCGACCGACAATGCGGCATTCACCGCCGTCGGTGTCATCAGCGGCAACACGATACGCGCCGGGTTTACGTTAATCAGCGGTTTTTGCCCCGGCAGCGCGAACAGCAACACGTCCTGTTCGCTGCCCAGCATGTTTTCAAACAGACCGGTATTGCCGGCCAGCACCGGCAACGTAAAATTCCGGCCCAGCAGGTGTCGGTAGTATTCCACCCGCCCGGTGACTTGCAGATCGCTGCGTCGGTACATGTCATGGCGCAACGCGCCATACAGATAACCGCCGACCAGACTCACCACCAGTGTAGCGACCAGTGCGAACAACAGGCTGCAACGCACCGTCAGCGAGGTAGCGCGCCAACGCTGGAGCCAGCCGTTCATGTGCGCGGCTCGCACACATAGCCGATACCGCGCACGGTATGGATCAGTTTGATATCGAAAGGTTTATCAATCTTGGCACGTAAACGTTTCACCGCCACATCCACCACATTGGTGTCGCTATCGAAATTCATGTCCCACACCTGCGAGGCGATCAGGGTGCGCGAGAGCACTTCACCCTCACGCCGCACCAGCAGATGCAACAGCATAAACTCCTTGTTGGTCAGAGGGATAACCACCTCCTGCCGCGTGGCCTTGCGCCGCAGCACATCCAGGCGCAAATCCGCCACCGCGTAGTGATCCGCCTCGCGCACTGCACCGCGACGCAGCAGGGTACGCATGCGCAACACCAATTCAGTAAACGAAAAAGGTTTGATCAGATAGTCGTCGGCTCCCAGTTCCAGCCCGCGGATACGGTCGTGCAACTGGTCTCGTGCGGTCAGAAACAGTACCGGCACATCGCTTTTCTTACGCAGCATTTCGATAAGCTGCCAGCCGCTCAACCCCGGCAACATGACGTCCAAAATGATGGCGTCGTAGCCATGTTCCAGCGCGTTGAACAATCCTTCAGTGCCGCTGCGCGCCAGATCGACCGTATATCCGGCTTCGGTCAGCCCTTTTTTCAGGTAATCGCCGGTACTGACATCGTCCTCCACCACCAGAATACGCATCGTCGCTACTCCCGCCGCCTGACGGCACCACTGCCGGTGACGCCATCATAACAACTTCGCGCCGGCGACTTGATGACATTAATGTCATCAAACCGTCATCCTGACGACCCAAACGCCTCACCATGATAAACACACGCCAACCAGGGAAAAAAACGACGTCCAGCCCAGGAGAAAAACACCATGACAACGCCTCGCTTTACCCGTTTATTACTTTCCTCCCTGCTGCTATGCAGCACATGGGCCAGCGCCGCCGATGCGCCCGCGAAACCGCAACCGCCGGTACGCGGCACGATCACTGCCGTCACCGACAGCCAGCTACAACTGACCGACCGCACAGGGCAGAACATCGACGCGATGCTGACCGCCCAGACCCGCGTCATGAGCATCGCCAAAGCCAATCCTGGCGATATTAAACCGGACAGTTTCATCGGCACCGCAGCCATTCCCCAGCCGGACGGAACGCTGAAAGCGTTGGAAGTGCATGTGTTCGACGCCAGCCTGCGCGGCACCGGCGAAGGTTTCCGGCCGTGGGAATCCGCCGACGGCAAAAGCGGCACCATGACCAACGGCACCGTCGGTAAACTGGTCAACAGCAATGGCCGAACCCTGACCGTGACCTATAACGGCGGCCAGAAGACTGTCATCGTGCCGGACGACGTCCCCATCGTCACGATCGCGCCAGGCGATCGCAGCCTGCTGAAACCGGGCGCGCACATCGTGCTGTTCTCCCGGCTGGACGACCAAGGCAAGCGTGTCGCTCTTGCGGTTTCCGCCGGCAAAGACGGCACCGTCCCCCCGATGTAACCGGAGACGTTATGCCGTCATCTCGCCGCCCGATACACGCCTGGCCCGTTAGGCTTACTCACTGGATCAACCTGCTGGCCATGACGGGTATGTTCATGAGTGGGTGGGAAATCTACAACGCCGCGCCGCTGTTCGATTTTCATTTTCCTTCTGCCGTCACACTGGGCGGCTGGCTGGGCGGTGCTATCGGCTGGCATCTGGCGGTGATGTGGCTGTTGGCCGGCAACGGTGCGCTGTATGTGCTGTGGAGTCTCGGCAGCGGCCACTGGCGAAGACGCTGGCTGCCGCTCAGCCCGGCGTCGTTGCAACAAGATATCCAACGGGCGCTGACGCTACACCTGCGGCACGACGGGCACCGGTACAACGCGATCCAGAAGCTGATGTATTTCGGCGTCATCGCGCTCGGCATGCTGTTGGTGTTGTCCGGGCTGGCCATCTGGAAACCGGTGCAGTGGTACTGGCTGACCGACCTGCTGGGTGGTTTCGCCAACGCCCGCTACGTTCATTTCTTCGCCATGAGCGGCATCGGCCTGTTTGTAGCGATCCACGTGCTGATGGTGTTGGTGGTACCGCGCACCCTGTGGGCAATGCTGACCGGAGGCAACCATGAGCGATAAACCGCAACGCCGCCCCCCGCTGGTACTGGCACCGGATCAGAAAAAACAGTTGGTGAATCTGGAGCGTCGTCTGATGTTACGTTCCGGGCTGACGCTTGGCGCCGTGGCGATGCTCACTGGCTGCAATATGCAGGACGGCGACAGCGTCGACAACGTGCTGTGGGCCATGTCGCGCTGGAACGATCGGGTGCAGGCTTGGCTGTTTAGCGGACAACGACTGGCGCCTCACTATCGCCCGGATCAGATTACGCAACCTTTCCCGTTCAATGCGTTTTATCCGGAGTACAACGTGCCGGACATCGATCTGGGTAGCTACCGTCTGGAAGTGGCAGGCAAAGTAGAGAAAAAAGGCGTCTGGACGCTGGAGCAGTTGCGCCAGCTACCGCAGGAAACCCAGATTACCCGGCTGATTTGTATTGAAGGTTGGAGCGCCATCGGCCAATGGCGCGGTATTCCGCTGCGTACGTTTCTGCAACACGTCGGCGCCGACCTGACGGCGCGCTATGTCGGTTTTAAATGCGCCGATCGCTATTACTCCAGTATCGATATGGCGAGCGCGCTGCACCCGCAAACTCTGCTGGCGCTGGAATTCGGCAACCAGGCGCTGCCCGCCGACTACGGCTATCCACTGCGGCTACGTCTTCCTACCAAATTGGGGTTCAAAAATGCCAAACACATCGCGGCCCTGTTTGTCAGCGACACCAACCCAGGCGGTTATTGGGAAGATCAGGGATATAACTGGTTTAGTGGTATTTGACCTAAAAGAGGCGCGCTATCCGGCTTAAGCTCACGCCGGCTGTGGTTTCAGCCGGCGAGGAACGCGGTCAGACGGGAACATTCTTCTGATACGTCAGTAACATGCCTTTGATCGCTGCGCCGATAGTCGCTATCGTTTTCTCCATGTCGTTGCTCCAGGGCTTTGAACAACTCATGCGCAGGCAGTGGCGATATTTGCCCGACGCAGAAAACAGCGAGCCTTCAGCGATGTGAATATTGGCCGTGGCTCGCAAATGTTCACGCAGCTGTACGCCGTCCATGTACTCCGGCATTTCCACCCACAGCACAAATCCCCCTTGCGGCCGACTCACGCAAATCTCTTCCGGAAAGTAGTAACGGAGCCAATAGGCGAACGTTTCCAGATTTCGCTGGTAAAGACTGCGCATCCGGCGCACATGCGGCTGGTAATACCCCTGACGAATGAACTCTGCGATCGCCAGTTGCGTACAGATGGCCGTGGTGCCGGTATTGGTGTATTTGGCGTGCATAACGCGATCAAAATAGCGTCCGGACACCACCCAACCGACCCTCAGCCCCGGTGCCAGTGTTTTCGAAAACGAACTGCACAACAGCACCCGGCCATCGATATCCATCGATTTTAGGGTGGTCGGCCGCGGGTATTCGTAGGCCAATTCGCCATACACATCGTCTTCAATGATGGCGATGTCATAACGCTGTGCCAGCGTCATCAGTGCCCGTTTACGGTACGGCGGCATAATGAAACCCAGCGGGTTATTGCAATGCGGCACCACCAGTACCGCTTTAATCGGCCACTGCTCCAAAGCCAGTTCCAGTGCTTCCAGGCTAATGCCATTGGTGAAATCAGTAGGAATCTCAATAACTTTGATATCTAAACCACACAGTATTTGCAAAATACCGTGAAAAACAGGGGACTCGACGGCAACGATATCCCCTGGGTTCGCCACCGCGCGAATCGCCACCGCCAGCGCCTCCGTCGCGCCGCTGGTCACGACAATATCTTCCGCCGACAGCTGGCAACCGCTGTCCACCATTAATCGGGCGATCTGTTCGCGTAACAGCGGCGTTCCCGCCAGGTGGTCATACATGAACGAGGACGGATCCTGCCGCTGCCCCACGCGCTGCAACTGTTTCCATAATGGTTTCAGCGTGTTCTGCGTCAAATCCGGCTGGCTGCTTCCTAAGGAAATCAGATTAGGATCCTGCCGGGCCTGTACCAACTCCAGTACCGCCCCCCATTTTTTCACTTCAACCGGACGCTGTACCGGCCGCGACATCGCCGGAATGGGCGGCGACGCTTTGCGGGTGCGTACAAAATAACCGGAACGAGGATACGGCACGATCAATTGCTGCTGCTCCAGCAGGTAGTAGGCCTGTTGCACGGTACTGATGCTGACGCCATGTTCCTGACTAAGCGCCCGTACCGACGGCAGCCGCTCCCCGCCCTGATATAGCCCTTGTTCGATACGCTGGGCTAGCAGCGTTGCCAGATGTTGGTAGCGCGTCATCTGTATCCCCCATTACCACATAAAAAATAAAAAACAGTACAGATAGTCGAACAACTTCACCATTCAGACGGTATAGCATCCATTCTGTATTAAAGAGAAATAGATTTTCTGAATCTGTATCCAAATCACGGACAGACGCATGATAAAGGCACAGCACAACCTAAGGAGATTCATTATGAGCATACTGCGTCGCACCCGCCTGATTCCCCCACCACGCAACTGGCTGTCAGCGCTGTATCAGGCGTGGTTGCGTCATCGGACACAATCCGCCACCCGCAAACTGTTGTGGAGCATGAGCGACGAGCGGCTAAAAGATATTGGGTTGACCCGTGGCGACATCAAGCGGCTGTACACCTCAGACTACCGTGATGACACGTTCAGGCACCGCTAGCCTCAGACAACCACTGTTCTAACATCGCTCCCAGCGTCTGCAACGCCCGTTGGATGGTATCGGTGAACGGCGCGGCATAGTTCAGCCGCAAACAGTGGCGATACTTGCCGGTGGCTGAGAATATCGCGCCCGGCGCCACACGGATTTTCTCCCCTCGTAGCGCGTCGTTCAGGCAAGCAGCGTTACACCCGCCGGGCAGTTCGATCCACAGCCAAAACCCGCCTTGCGGACGACTGACGCAGATGCCGCTCGGAAAGTAATACCTCACCCAGCAGGCGAAGACGTCCAGATTGTGCTGGTAACGGGCACGCATGCGCCTCAGGTGCGGCTGATAACCCCCTTGCTGGATGAATTCCGTCAGTGCCCGTTGAATGTGCATCGCCGTCGAGCCGGTACTGATGTATTTGAGATGCAGCACCCGATCGAGATAACGCCCTGGCACTATCCAGCCCACCCGCAGACCGGGTGCCAGCGTCTTGGAAAACGAGCTGCATAGCAGCACGCGACCGTCGGTATCCAGCGATTTGACCGTGATGGGACGGGGATAGCCGTAAGCCAAGTCGCCGTAGATATCGTCTTCAATGATAGCGATATCGAAACGACGTGCCAGCGCCACCAGCGCCCGCTTGCGTTCATCCGGCATAATAAAGCCCAGAGGATTGTTGCAGTTAGGCACCGTCAGCACGGCTTTAATCGGCCACTGTTCCAACGCCAGCTCCAGCGCTTCCAGGCTCAGCCCCGACACCGCGTCGGTGGGAATTTCGATCGCCTTGACGCCAAATCCCTGCAACATCTGCATCACACCGAAAAAATTGGGCGACTCCACCGCCACGATATCGCCGGGCTGGCACACCGCGCGGATCGCCACCGACAGCGACTCCTGACATCCCGATGTCACTACAATTTCTTCAGCGCCGAGCCGGCTGCCGCCGTCCAACATCAGTCGGGCAATCTGCTCGCGCAGCGCCGGCAGACCGGGCAGGCTGTCGTACCCCAACAGAGACAAATCATATTGTTTGCCGCAGTGAGCAATGGCGTGTAGCAACGGTTTGAGCGTCGGCTGCGTGATGTCTGGCATACCGCCATCCAGCGACAACGTCTCATGATCCCGCCTCTTGTTGGCTAGCGCCAGCACCGATTCCCACTGAGTAAACTCCACGGGTTGCTGTATCGGGCGCGTCAGCGCCGGCACTGGCGGCATCGCCTTGCGCGGTGAAACGAAATAACCGGAGCGGGACAGCGGCATAATCAACCGCTTAGCCTCCAGTACATAGTAAGCCTGCTGTACCGTACCAATGCTGACGCCATGCTCACGACTCAGTGTCCGCACCGACGGCAACCGTTCTCCACTCTGATACAGCCCTGCTTCGATACGTTGGGCCAGCAGGTCGGCCAAATGTTGATAGCGTGTCATATCGCTTCTTTTTACATCCAGCTCAAGTGCTCGAACAGGTACAGATTGGCTGAAAAAACGCTATTCAGATCGTCTGGTAAGCGGTTCTGTATTACCAAACTTGCTATTTTCTGAGGCTGTATTATCGGCCTCGGTTTTTCCATCCTATGGTCATGAACAATAACGGAGGGAAAGATCATGGCACAGTGGAAAATACCGGTTTGGCCGTCGCTGCGGCGACGCTGGCGAGCATGGCGGGAACGCCGGGCGGCACTTCGCACCTTAAACAACCTCAGCAATGATCGTCTGGAAGATATTGGGCTGACCCGACAGGATGTCGATCGGATGCGGTGGTAGTTGTCGTGGAAAACGGGAAAAAATTGCGAGTCGTCCTGCAATGGTAAGCAACTGTTGCCCTCCGGAACCCGTTTACGGCGTGACGCTGCGCAAAGCAGTGCATCAGCGGTCGTCAATGCAACTGGAGAAGATTATGGTGACAGCGCCGGCAAAGGAGCCGGCCGGAGCGGCACCCTCTACCGCCGCTGCGCTCGCCACTTCGCCGATGCCGGCAGGTATCGGCCCTTCCTATTCGGTGAGATAACCCGGCGTGGCCCACACCGACGGCCAATCGCCCGGCTGCCCGCCATTGCATTCAGGCTGATAGTTATAGGCCACCAGTTGAAACCCTTTACCATCGAAGACCCACTGACCGCTTTCGCCGCAATCCGCAATGCCTCGCCCCTTGGCAGAGTGATACAACATGCCGGTTTCGGGGTCATAGTCCACTTCGGTAAACCAGCGAATCTTTTCTTCCCGGCTATCAGCGATGCGAATCGGCCGGGATAGCTCCAGGAGCTGGGCGTTTTGCGGATTATTACGCGGCGTAATAAACAACATACTGGAGGACTGATACGCCCCCACGCCACAATTCAGCATCACCAGCGCCAGCTCGTTAGTCAGCGGTCTAGCCTCGCTGAGCTTATGCGCTTCCTTGCTCAACCCGCAGCCTTCTTCTTCCAACAGCGCTTTTTTGGCGGCAGTCACGCCATTAATCAGCGCTATGGCATTGGTCAATGCCGGGGGTTGGGTATAGGCCGGGCGAATCTCCTGCCCAACCGGCACTGACGGCACCAACGAGACGTCCTTCTCGCCGACCTTCAGCAGTGCGCTGAGATTATCAAGCCGCCCCTGCCGTTCATCCATCAACAACAGCGCGGCATTCAGACCATTCAGCGAAATAGACTCTTCCTGATTGGTACCACGCTCCGATAAGGTCAGATGCTTTGCATTTTTTGCTGCCTGAAAAAACTGTTGGATAACATCCAGTTGCTCGGTATGAACATAAAAAGCGCCTTCTTCCTCATCGACCTGCCAGGCCGGTTGAGTCAGAGGAAAACGCGCACCGTCGAGAAAAAACGCCTGACGCCGATCCGCCAGATCGAAGTCCAACGAGATTTTGCCCTGAGCCCCGGCTTCACGCTTGAGTGTCACGCGCAGATAAGGATCAGAGTTTCTGATATCGCAATCATTCAGGTTATTGCAGGTAATCTGCCAGTGTCTGAACACTTTCTGTACCGGCACCGGATAACCTGAAGGGATATCGCCAGCCTGAACAATGCCGACGGATAACAGCCCAAGGACCATGCCTGAAAGCATTGTTTTTAATCGCATTGGACGTTCCTTTTGAAATTTCTATGCTGATGTTATAGCGCAATTTCGCAGGGATCTACGCATAAAAACGCTGAAAGCGTTTTAACGTCGCTTGCGACGGCCCATTCGGGTGAGTTCCATCCATCAGACGGAACGAATCAAAACGCTGAAAGCATCTTAACGTCGCTTGCGACGGCCCATCTGGGTGAGTTCCGTCCATCAGACGGAACGAATCAAAACGCTGAAAGCATCTTAACGTCGCTTGCGACGGCCCATTCGGGTGAGTTCCATCCATCAGACGGAACGAATCAAAACGCTGAAAGCATCTTAACGTCGCTTGCGTCGGCCTGTTAGAGTGGGGCCGCAGATCATTTTCAAACAGTTGCGGTCATCAAGAAAGATAAGGGCATGAAATTAAAATATAAAAAAACCGCACCTTATCGCTAAGGTACGGTTTTTTATTAGCACTCGGCTGACGATTACTCGTCGTCGCTGCCGCCCAGGCCCGCATTCAGCAGTTCAGCCAGATTCGCAGAAGCTTCTTCAGCACTCACCTGCGGGGCAGACTGCGGTTCGTTCGCCTGACGGCGACGCATACGATCCTGATGGTAGGCATAACCCGTACCGGCCGGGATCAGACGACCCACAATGACGTTCTCTTTCAAACCGCGCAGTTCATCACGTTTACCCGCCACTGCCGCTTCAGTCAGCACGCGCGTGGTTTCCTGGAACGATGCCGCGGAAATGAAGGATTCCGTCGCCAGAGATGCTTTGGTGATACCCAACAGATCACGCGCATAAGTAGCCGGGATCTTGCCGTCTGTTTCCAACTGGCGGTTGGCGATCTTGACGCGCGAAACTTCCACCTGCTCGCCTTCCAGGAACTCGGAGCTGCCTGAGTTGACGATGGTGCCTTTACGCAGCATCTGACGAACGATAACTTCAATGTGTTTATCGTTAATCTTAACGCCCTGCAGCCGGTAAACTTCCTGCACTTCGTTCACGATGTAACGAGTTACAGCATGAACACCACGCAAGCGCAGAATGTCGTGCGGAGATTCCGGGCCGTCGGAGATCACGTCGCCGCGCTCTACACGTTCGCCTTCAAATACGTTGAGTTGACGCCATTTCGGAATCATCTCTTCGTATGGGTCGCCATTATCCATCGGCGTAATCACCAGACGGCGTTTGCCTTTGGTTTCTTTACCGAAGGACACTACGCCGCTGATTTCAGCCAGGATCGCCGGCTCTTTCGGACGACGCGCTTCGAACAAATCCGCAACGCGCGGCAGACCACCGGTAATATCTTTAGTACCACCGGATTCCTGCGGAATACGCGCCAGGGTATCGCCCGCGCCAATCTGAGTACCGTCTTCCAGTTGAACGATGGCTTTACCCGGCAGGAAATACTGGGCTGGCATATCGGTGCCTGGAATCAGTACATCGTCGCCGTTGGCATCGACAATCTTCAGCGCCGGACGCAATTCTTTACCACCGCCGGTACGCTCGGCGCTATCCAGCACCACGATAGAAGACAGACCGGTCAGTTCGTCGGTCTGACGGGTAATCGTCTGGCCGTCGATCATGTCGGTGAAGCGAATGTTACCGCTCACTTCGGTAATAACCGGCATGGTATGCGGATCCCAGTTCGCCACGGTTTCGCCGCCGCTGACCTGATCGCCGTCACCTTTCGCCATCACCGCACCGTAAGGCACTTTGTAGCTTTCTTTGGTACGACCGAATTCGTCGATCAGTTTCAGCTCGGTGTTACGCGAGGTGATAACCAGCTTACCAGCGTTGTTCATCACGAATTTGGCGTTGTTCAGTTTCAGGCTACCTTTGTTTTTCACCTGAATGCTGGACTCGGCTGCCGCACGCGATGCCGCACCACCGATGTGGAACGTACGCATGGTCAGCTGAGTACCCGGCTCACCGATGGACTGTGCCGCGATAACGCCGATGGCCTCACCTTTGTTGATGATGTGACCACGCGCCAGATCGCGACCGTAGCACTTGGCGCACACACCGAAGTCGGTTTCACACCCTACCACGGAGCGTACTTTCACCGCGTCGACCGAGTTTTCTTCCAGCAGGTCACACCATTTCTCGTTCAGCAGCGTGTTGCGCGGAACCAGAATGTCGGCAGTACCCGGCTTCAGCACGTCTTCCGCCGTCACACGGCCCAGTACGCGCTCACGCAGCGGCTCTTTCACGTCGCCACCTTCGATGACCGGGGTCATCATGATGCCTTCGTGAGTACCGCAATCGTCTTCGGTCACGACCAGATCCTGCGCCACATCGACCAGACGACGGGTCAGATAACCGGAGTTCGCGGTTTTCAGTGCGGTATCCGCCAGACCTTTACGCGCACCGTGCGTGGAGATGAAGTACTGGAGTACGTTCAGACCTTCACGGAAGTTCGCGGTGATCGGTGTTTCGATGATGGAGCCGTCTGGCTTCGCCATCAGACCACGCATCCCCGCCAGCTGACGAATCTGAGCCGCAGAACCACGCGCACCGGAGTCAGCCATCATAAAGATGCTGTTAAAGGAAACCTGACGCTCTTCTTCACCGTTACGGTTGATCACCGTTTCGGTAGAAAGGTTTTCCATCATCGCTTTGGCCACACGCTCGTTCGCCGCAGCCCAAATATCGATGACTTTGTTATAGCGTTCGCCTGCCGTTACCAGACCAGACTGGAACTGTTCCTGAATCTCGGCCACTTCGGCTTCGGCTTCGCTGATGATTTCCACTTTCTTCGCCGGGATCACCATATCGTCGATGCCCACAGAAGAACCGGAACGCGCCGCGTAGGCAAAACCGGTGTACATAATCTGGTCAGCGAAGATAACCGTTGGTTTCAAACCCAGCACGCGATAACAGGTGTTCAGCATCTTGGAGATCGCTTTCTTACCCAACGCCTGGTTGACGATGGTGTAAGGCAGACCCTTCGGTACGATCATCCATAGAATGGAACGGCCTACGGTGGTATCGATCAGGCTAGTTTTCGCTTTCCATTCGCCTTGCGGGTCTTTTTCGTATTCGGTGATACGAACTTTCACACGCGCATGCAGTTCAGCCAGGCCGGCGCGGTAAATACGTTCCGCTTCTTTCGGCCCGGTCAGAACCATGCCTTCGCCTTTAGCGTTCACTTTGTCGCGCGTCATGTAGTACAGACCCAACACCACGTCCTGAGACGGAACGATGATCGGCTCGCCGTTCGCCGGGGACAGAATGTTGTTGGTGGACATCATCAACGCGCGCGCTTCCAACTGGGCTTCCAGCGTCAGCGGTACGTGAACGGCCATCTGGTCGCCGTCGAAGTCGGCGTTATACGCCGCACACACCAGCGGGTGCAACTGAATCGCTTTACCTTCGATCAGAACCGGTTCAAACGCCTGAATACCCAGACGGTGCAGGGTAGGCGCACGGTTCAGCAGTACCGGGTGTTCGCGGATCACCTCATCCAGGATATCCCATACCACGGCTTCTTCACGTTCCACCATTTTCTTGGCGGCTTTGATGGTGGTAGCAAGACCACGCAGTTCCAGCTTGCCGTAGATGAACGGTTTGAACAGTTCCAGCGCCATTTTTTTCGGCAGACCGCACTGATGCAGACGCAGGTACGGACCCACGGTAATTACGGAACGACCGGAGTAGTCCACGCGCTTACCGAGCAGGTTCTGACGGAAGCGACCCTGCTTACCTTTGATCATGTCGGCCAAAGATTTCAGCGGACGCTTGTTAGAACCGGTGATGGCGCGACCGCGACGACCGTTATCCAGCAGGGCGTCAACCGCTTCCTGCAGCATACGTTTTTCGTTACGAACGATGATATCGGGTGCCGCCAGATCCAGCAGGCGTTTCAAACGGTTGTTACGGTTGATCACGCGACGGTACAGATCGTTCAGATCGGAAGTCGCGAAACGACCACCGTCCAGCGGAACCAGCGGACGCAGATCCGGCGGCAGCACCGGCAGCACGGTCAGGATCATCCACTCCGGCTTGTTGCCGGACTGCACGAACGCTTCCAGCAGCTTGATGCGCTTGGTCAACTTTTTGCGTTTGGTTTCAGAACTGGTTTCGTTCAGTTCTTCGCGCAGCTGCTCGCATTCCTGCTCCAGATCCATGTTCTTCAGCAGAGCCTGGATAGCCTCGGCGCCCATCTTGGCGTCGAATTCGTCACCGAACTCTTCCAACGCATCCAGATACTGCTCTTCAGTCAGGATCTGACGACGTTCCAGGTTGGTCATACCGCCTTCGACCACTACATAAGATTCGAAGTACAGCACGCGCTCGATATCGCGCAGCGGCATATCCAGCAGCAGACCGATGCGGGACGGCAGCGATTTCAAAAACCAGATGTGCGCAGTCGGCGACGCCAGCTCGATGTGGCCCATGCGCTCACGACGCACTTTGGTCTGGGTGACTTCAACACCGCACTTCTCACAAATGACGCCGCGGTGTTTCAAGCGCTTGTACTTGCCGCACAAGCACTCATAGTCTTTTACCGGCCCGAAGATACGGGCGCAGAACAGACCGTCACGTTCCGGCTTGAACGTACGGTAGTTGATGGTTTCCGGCTTTTTCACTTCACCAAAAGACCAGGAACGGATCATGTCTGGCGAGGCCAGCGCAATTTTGATCGCATCAAACTCTTCGGTTTTAGTTTGCGCTTTCAGAAACTTTAATAAGTCTTTCACGGATTGGCTCCTGTCGGAGTTAGACCTGTCAGGCACCTGAACCATGCCTTAATACACACAGTTCAGGTGCCCCTGTAACGAATGCTCGCAGCGCGTTCGGGCTGAATTACTCGTCTTCCAGCTCGATGTTGATACCCAGAGAGCGGATTTCTTTCAGCAATACGTTGAAAGATTCCGGCATGCCCGGCTCCATCCGGTGATCGCCGTCCACGATGTTTTTGTACATCTTGGTACGACCATTCACGTCATCGGATTTCACCGTCAACATTTCCTGCAGGGTATAGGCTGCGCCGTAAGCTTCCAGCGCCCACACTTCCATCTCACCGAAGCGCTGACCACCGAACTGCGCCTTACCACCCAACGGCTGTTGAGTAACCAGGCTGTACGAACCGGTGGAACGGGCATGCATCTTGTCGTCGACCAGATGGTTCAACTTCAGCATGTACATGTAGCCCACAGTAACCGGACGTTCGAACTGTTCGCCGGTACGACCGTCGTACAGCCGGATCTGACCGGAAGTCGGCAGATCGCCCAGTTTCAGCAGCTCTTTGATTTCCGCTTCTTTCGCGCCATCGAACACCGGCGTAGCGATCGGCATCCCTTTCTTCAGGTTGTCGGCCAGACGCAGCACTTCTTCGTCGGAGAAGGTGTTCAGATCCACCTTCTGACGCACGCCGCTGCCCAGGTCGTAAGCACGCTGAATGAATTCACGCAGCTTGGCCACTTCCTGCTGCTGCTTGAGCATGGCGTTGATCTTGTCGCCGATACCTTTCGCCGCCATACCCAGGTGGGTTTCCAGAATCTGACCGATGTTCATACGCGATGGAACGCCCAGTGGGTTCAGCACGATGTCGACCGGGGTGCCGTTTTCGTCATAAGGCATATCTTCGATCGGGTTGATCTTGGAGATAACACCTTTGTTACCGTGACGGCCCGCCATCTTGTCACCCGGCTGAATCTGACGTTTAACCGCCAGATACACCTTGACGATCTTCAACACGCCCGGCGCCAGATCATCACCCTGGGTGATTTTGCGACGTTTGGCTTCGAGTTTTTTCTCGAATTCGTGTTTCAACTCGTCGTACTGCTCAGCCAACTGTTCCAACTGATTCTGTTTATCTTCGTCGGTCAGGCCCAGTTCCAGCCAACGCTCGCGCGGCAGCTTGTCCAGTTTCTCGGCTTCAACGCCGCCGGCGACCAGCACGTCATGGATACGCGCAAACAGGCCGGCTTCCAGAATCTGCAGCTCTTCAGTCAGGTCTTTTTTGGCCTGCTTCAACTGCATTTCTTCGATTTCCAGCGCACGTTTGTCTTTTTCCACGCCATCGCGGGTAAAGACCTGCACGTCAATAACCGTACCGGAAACGCCGTTCGGCACGCGCAGAGAAGAGTCTTTTACGTCAGACGCCTTTTCACCGAAGATCGCACGCAACAGTTTCTCTTCCGGCGTCAGCTGGGTTTCGCCTTTCGGCGTCACTTTACCGACCAGGATATCGCCGCCGGTGACTTCTGCACCGATGTAAACGATGCCGGATTCATCCAGTTTGGAGAGCGCAGCCTCACCCACGTTCGGGATATCGGCAGTAATCTCTTCAGGCCCCAGCTTGGTGTCGCGGGACACGCACGCCAATTCCTGAATGTGGATGGTGGTGAAACGATCTTCCTGCACCACACGTTCGGAAACGAGGATGGAGTCTTCGAAGTTGTAGCCGTTCCAGGGCATGAACGCGACGCGCATGTTCTGACCCAGCGCCAGCTCACCGAGATCGGTGGACGGGCCATCGGCCAATACGTCTCCGCGCTCAACCGGCTCGCCCAGCGACACACACGGCATCTGGTTGATGCAGGTGTTCTGGTTGGAACGGGTGTATTTAGTCAGGTTATAGATGTCGATGCCCGCTTCACCCGGATACATCTCGTCTTCATTAACCTTGATAACAATACGGGATGCGTCGACATACTGTACGGTACCACCGCGTTTAGCGACCGCGGTAACACCAGAGTCAACCGCAACAGCACGCTCCATACCAGTACCCACCAGCGGCTTGTCGGCGCGCAGGGTCGGAACCGCCTGACGTTGCATGTTCGCACCCATCAGGGCGCGGTTGGCGTCATCGTGTTCCAGGAACGGGATCAGGGACGCACCCACAGAGACCACCTGCTGAGTGGAAACGTCCATGTAATCAACCTGATCGCGACTGAACAAGCTGGATTCGCCTTTGCTACGGCAGGTCACCAGTTCGTCGATGAAGTGGCCTTCGTCATCCAGGTTGGTGTTCGCCTGAGCAATAACGTAGTTGCCTTCTTCAATCGCAGACAGGTAATGAATTTCGTCAGTCACCACGCCATCACGTACACGGCGATACGGGGTTTCCAGGAAACCGTATTCGTTGGTCTGTGCGTACACAGACAGCGAGTTGATCAGACCGATGTTCGGACCTTCCGGCGTTTCGATCGGACATACGCGACCATAGTGGGTCGGGTGAACGTCTCGCACTTCAAAGCCGGCACGCTCACGGGTCAGACCGCCGGGGCCCAATGCGGAAATACGGCGTTTATGCGTAATTTCGGACAGCGGGTTGTTCTGATCCATAAACTGAGACAGCTGGCTGGAACCGAAGAACTCTTTCACCGCGGCGGAAATCGGCTTGGCGTTGATCATGTCCTGTGGCATCAGGGTGTCCAAATCGCCCAGAGACAGACGCTCTTTCACCGCACGTTCTACGCGCACCAGACCGACGCGGAACTGGTTTTCCGCCATTTCGCCCACGGAGCGGATACGGCGGTTGCCCAAGTGGTCGATATCATCGACCTCGCCTTTACCGTTACGGATATCGATGAGCTTTTTCATGACATCAATGATGTCTTCTTTACTCAGGATGCCGGATCCTTCGATCGCGTCACGCAGCAGGGAGCGGTTAAACTTCATGCGGCCAACCGCGGACAGATCATAGCGGTCTTCGGAGAAGAACAGGTTTTCGAACAGGCTTTCCGCCGCTTCGCGTGTCGGCGGCTCGCCCGGACGCATCATGCGGTAGATTTCAACCAACGCGCTCAGGCGATCATTCGTCGGATCAACACGCACCGTTTCGGACATGTATGGACCGTGATCCAGGTCGTTGGTGAACAGGGTTTCGATACGCTTGTGCCCTGCCTGGCTCAGACGAGCCAACAGATCCAGCGACAGCTCCATGTTCGCCATAGCGATAACTTCGCCAGTGTTGGTATCGACATAATCTTTGGCCAACACTTTGCCCGCGATGTATTCCACTGGCACTTCAATACGTTCGATGCCGTCTTTTTCCAACTGACGGATATGTCGCGCCGTGATGCGGCGACCTTTTTCGACGTAGACTTTGCCGTCAGCCTCAATATCAAAAGAGGCGGTTTCACCGCGCAGACGTTCGGGAACAAGCTCCATTTGCAGCTTGTTATTGTTGATTTCGTAAACAATCTTGTCGAAAAACAGCCCCAGAATGTCTTCAGTGGAGTAATTCAGTGCACGCAGAATGATCGTTGCCGGCAATTTACGACGGCGGTCGATACGCACAAACAGGTTGTCTTTCGGATCGAATTCGAAGTCCAGCCAGGAACCACGGTAAGGAATAATGCGTGCGTTATACAGCACTTTACCGGAAGAGTGGGTTTTGCCCTTGTCGCTGTCGAAGAACACGCCCGGACTACGGTGCAACTGGGAAACGATAACGCGCTCGGTACCGTTGATCACGAAGGTACCGTTGTCGGTCATGAGCGGGATTTCGCCCATGTACACTTCTTGTTCTTTGATGTCTTTTACGGTGCCTTCCGGCGCTTCGCGCTCGTAGATCACCAGACGCAGCTTAACGCGCAACGGCGCAGAAAAGGTTACGCCGCGAATTTGACATTCTTTAACATCAAATACCGGCTCGCCCAGACGATAGCTTACGTATTGCAGTTCTGCACTGCCGCTATAGCTCTGGATGGGGAAAACAGAACGGAACGCAGCTTCCAGTCCGTACTGACCCTCCGGATCTTGCTCGATAAACTTCTGGAACGAGTCAAGCTGGATAGAAAGGAGATAAGGTATGTCCAACACTTGCGGACGCTTACCAAAATCCTTACGAATACGTTTTTTCTCGGTATAGGAGTAAACCATAGGGTTCCTCAGCTCGCTGATCAGTGACCCAATCTGTATGCCCTGATAAGGACAGTTCATGCAACACCGTTTATGTCGATCGGAAAGTGGAACGCTTTCCGCAATACCTGTTTCTATCACTCTTAAATCATTTCATTGCGCTTTACACAGAGCAGCTGGCTCTGACGCAGTATATTAAGTCGTCGATAGAAACAAACATTGATGGGAAGCCAGCAGTCAAACAGCGTGAAATACTGCTGGCACCCTACAGCGCAAAAAGGCTGGTGACTAAAAAGTCACCAGCCATCAGTCTGATTGCTCAGACTGCAACCGGAAGGGTTGGCTTATTTAACTTCAACTTCAGCGCCAGCTTCTTCCAGAGATTTTTTCAGAGCTTCAGCGTCATCTTTGCTCACTGCTTCTTTCAGAGCAGCCGGAGCAGATTCAACCAGATCTTTAGCTTCTTTCAGGCCCAGACCAGTTGCGCCACGAACGGCTTTGATAACAGCAACTTTGTTAGCGCCAACAGCTTTCAGGATAACGTCGAACTCGGTTTTCTCTTCAGCAGCTTCAGCCGGACCAGCAGCAGCGACAGCTACAGCGGCAGCAGCAGAAACGCCGAATTTTTCTTCCATTGCAGAGATCAGCTCAACAACGTCCATTACAGACATAGCCGCTACTGCTTCAATGATTTGATCTTTAGTGATAGACATGACAATTGTTCCTAACAATCAGAAATAGTTTATACGTTAGCAAGAGCGATAACAGGAAAAGCGCGATTACGCGGCTTCTTTCTGATCGCGGACAGCAGCCAGAGTGCGAACCAGTTTGCCTGCAGAGGCTTCTTTCATGGTCGCCATCAGGCGTGCAATTGCTTCTTCGTAAGTCGGCAGCGTTGCCAGACGGTCAATTTGAGCCGCCGG
This sequence comes from Musicola keenii, assembly GCF_014855505.1. Lineage (NCBI taxonomy): Bacteria > Pseudomonadati > Pseudomonadota > Gammaproteobacteria > Enterobacterales > Pectobacteriaceae > Musicola > Musicola keenii. The sequence goes on from NZ_JAAWVW010000026.1 coordinate 32,830, forward strand.
AATCAACTCACCTTCAAAGGCCGCAGCTTTAACCTCGAACTTTGCATTCGCTTTCGCGAACTCTTTGAACAAACGAGCGGCTGCGCCCGGGTGTTCCATAGAGTATGCAATCAAGGTAGGACCAACAAACGTGTCTTTCAGGCATTCGAACTGAGTGCCTTCAACGACGCGACGCAGCAGGGTGTTACGAACAACACGCATGTATACGCCAGCTTCACGACCTGCTTTACGCAGTTCAGTCATTTTATCCACGGTAACGCCACGAGAATCCGCAACAACCGCAGACAGCGCACCTTTGGCTACTTCGCTGACTTCAGCAACAATCGCTTGTTTGTCTTGAAGATTTAATGCCATTAGCTTTTGCTCCTGGATTTAGCCGGAAAAATTTCCGGAACTCACTTCACCTGCAACCACATGGAAGGCAGGCGTTAAAACACGGTGAGCAGAATCCAGTAAAAGAAAAATTTTCTTTAGGCTCTGTCACCGTCTACGCAGGAGAATTAAGTTTCGCCAACCTTCCGGTAGACGAAACACCTGCGGTCTTGGACGGAGGCCTGGATCAGGCCAGGCTCCAACCGAAAAATTCGTATTTGTTCACTTATAGAACAATGGGGGTAGGATTATACGTACATCCCCCACCCACGTAAAGAAGAACAAAAGCTATCAGAGCGCAGCAGCGTTCAAACCACTCTGATCAACAGCAACGCCTGCACCCATGGTGGTGGACAGGCTAACTTTCTTGATATATACGCCTTTAGCCTGAGCCGGTTTGGCTTTTTTCAGCGCAACCAACAGGGCTTCTAGGTTTTCTTTAAGTTTGTCAGCGTCAAAATCCACTTTACCGATGGTGCTGTGAATGATGCCGTTTTTGTCGTTACGGTAACGAACCTGACCCGCTTTAGCATTTTTAACCGCTTCAGCAACGTTCGGCGTTACAGTACCCACTTTCGGGTTCGGCATCAGACCACGTGGCCCCAGAATTTGGCCCAATTGACCAACAACACGCATTGCATCCGGAGAAGCAATAACAACGTCGAAGTTCATTTCGCCTTTCTTGATCTGCTCAGCCAGGTCATCCATACCTACCAGGTCAGCGCCAGCAGCTTTTGCTGCTTCAGCGTTAGCACCCTGAGTAAATACAGCTACGCGAACAGTGCGACCGGTACCGTGCGGCAGCACCGTAGCGCCACGAACGTTCTGGTCAGATTTACGTGCGTCAATGCCCAGGTTCACGGCAACGTCAACACTTTCAACAAATTTAGCGGTGGCCAGCTCTTTCAGCAGAGCAACGGCTTCGTTGATGTCATACAACTTGGTTGAATCAACTTTCTCACGGATCACGCGCATGCGCTTGGTCAGCTTAGCCATTTATTAATCCTCCACTACCAGGCCCATGGAACGAGCAGTACCTTCAATGGAACGCGCCATGGCTTCCACATCGGCTCCCGTCATATCCGCTGCTTTGGTGGTCGCGATTTCACGCACCTGAGCACGGGTCACTTTACCTACTTTGTCTTTGTTCGGCTTACCGGAACCAGACTTGATACCAGCCGCTTTCTTCAGCAGTACGGATGCTGGAGGCGTTTTGGTAACAAAAGTGAAAGAGCGGTCAGAATAAACAGTGATAACAACTGGAATCGGCAACCCTTTTTCCAGGCTCTCTGTTTTGGCGTTGAATGCCTTACAGAATTCCATGATGTTAACACCCTGCTGACCCAGAGCGGGACCGACCGGCGGGCTCGGGTTAGCCATACCAGCTGCAACCTGCAGCTTGACATAGGCTTGTACTTTCTTGGCCATTTACAATTCCTCTACTGGGTAATAACGCTTCTCTGGGAAGCTCCCCTGCGGTTTATATACATTTATGCGTTCTGTGGCGCATAAAACAAAGGCGCGAAATTGTAGGTCAATTTCGCGCCGTAAACAAGTATTAAAATCTTTGGGATCAGCCTTTCTCAACCTGAGAGAAATCCAGCTCTACCGGAGTGGCACGTCCAAAAATGGAGACAGAAACCTTCAAACGGCTCTTCTCATAATCCACTTCTTCAACCACGCCATTGAAGTCGGCAAACGGCCCATCATTGACCCGAACCATTTCACCCGGCTCGAACAGCGTTTTGGGACGCGGTTTATCACCCACCTGTTGCAAGCGATTCATGATTGCGTCAACTTCTTTATCGCTAATAGGTGCAGGGCGATCAGACGTACCGCCAATGAAGCCCATCACGCGCGGAACGCTACGCACCAGATGCCAACTGGCGTCATCCATTACCATTTGAACTAGAACGTAACCGGGGAAGAATTTGCGCTCACTTTTACGACGCTGACCACCACGGATTTCGACCACTTCTTCAGTAGGAACCATCACTTCACCAAAGTGATCTTCCATATTGTGAAGCTTGATATGTTCACGCAAAGACTGAGCGACTCGACCCTCAAAACCAGAAAATGCCTGAACGACGTACCAACGTTTCTTTGGAGCTTCGGACATCTTAGAACCTCAGGCCAGTAATAAAGGACACAAGACGGACCAGAATGCCATCCAGCCCCCACAAAATCAGCGACATCACCGCGGTGACCGCTGCGACAATCAGTGTTGTGTGCAGAGTTTCCTGACGGGTAGGCCATATGACTTTACGTACTTCTGTACGGGCTTCGCGCGCAAACAAAACAGTGGATTTGCCTTTACTTGTCAGCAAAGCAACGCCTCCGGCAGCGGCAATCAGAATCACTACGGCTAATGCACGCAACGGCAGACTAAAATCGCGGTAATAGTAATTGCCAACAATTGCAATTATCAGCAAAACGGCAACGATCAACCACTTAAGCGTTTCAAGGCCACGCCCGTTTCCTTGAGCTTCGGTATTCGCACTCATAAACCAACCTGTCACAATAATTCAGACAAAATAATTTGCCCTGTACGATGAGGGCAACCAAACCGAAAGCTGTTCTTGATAACCGGAACAATTCGGGATTTACGCCATCTCAACAGAGCCTATCTCACCAATGATTATACTGCACAATCGCTGATGAGATAGGTTCTACTATGGCAGAGCAGAAAAAGGGCATCAAATGATGCCCTTTTCCCGCGTGTTGCGTCAAACTTTTATCGGCAATTAAGCGATAACTTTAGCAACCACGCCAGCGCCTACTGTACGGCCGCCTTCGCGGATAGCGAAACGCAGACCGTCATCCATCGCGATCGGTGCGATCAGGTTGACTGTCATCTT
>NZ_JAAWVW010000027.1:0-36008 GCF_014855505.1 Musicola keenii
TCCGGAACCCCCCGCCAACCGGGGGCGTTTGGGCGTTAAGGGGGCGGCGCTGGGGGAGACGCTGGATCTGCAGGGCCGGCTGTTGTGGCCGCGGGTGGGCGGGCGGCGCGTCAGCTGGGAACAGGCGCTGGACAGCGTCGCTGCACGCCTTGGCGCCGTCATTGCCGAACACGGGCCGCAGGCGGTGGCGTTTTACGGATCCGGCCAACTGCTGACTGAGGATTACTACGTCGCCAATAAACTGATGAAGGGGTTTATCGGCAGCGCCAACATGGACACCAATTCCCGGCTGTGCATGGCGTCTGCGGTGGTGGGGTACAAACGGGCGTTCGGCGAAGATGTGGTGCCGTGCAGTTATGAGGATATCGAACTGGCGGATTTGGTGGTGCTGGTCGGCGCTAATGCCGCCTGGGCCCACCCGGTGGTCTATCAACGGCTGGCGCAGGCGAAACAACGCCGCCCCGAGATGCGGGTGGTGGTCATCGACCCGAGACGTACTGCCACCTGCGATGTGGCGGATCTGCATTTGCCGCTGCGTCCCGGCAGCGATGCCGGGTTGTTCAACGGGTTGCTGCACTATCTGGCGCAGCAGGGCGCGCCGGGCGGTGAGCACTTATCCGGCGTAGCCGACGCGCTACAGGCGGCGCAAGGTTGGACGCCCGCGCAGGTGGCGGATTTTTGCCAGCTCGACGAGCGCCTGGTGACGCAATTCTTTCACTGGTTCGCCGCCACGGCGCGGACGGTGACGCTGTACTCACAGGGGATTAATCAGTCTTCGTCCGGCAGCGACAAGTGCAATGCCATCATCAATGCGCACCTGCTCAGCGGCAACATCGGCGCGCCCGGTTGCGGGCCGTTTTCGATTACCGGTCAGCCGAATGCCATGGGCGGCCGCGAGGTCGGCGGGTTGGCGAATCAACTGGCGGCGCATATGGGATTCAGCCCGGAAGAGGTGGATCGCGTCGGCCGTTTTTGGGGCAGCGAGCGAGTCGCGAGCCAACCGGGTTTGCTGGCGGTGGATCTGTTCCGGGCGGTAGAGGACGGACAGGTCAAGGCTATCTGGATCATGGGCACTAACCCGGTGGTGTCGATGCCGGATGCGGATCGGGTGCGGCAGGCATTGCAGCGCTGCCCGCTGGTGATCGTCTCCGATGTGATGCGGCATACCGATACGGCGGACTGCGCCGATATCCTGCTGCCCGCGCTGGCGTGGGGTGAGAAAGACGGCACGGTGACGAACTCTGAGCGGCGAATCTCCCGGCAGCGCGCTTTTTTGCCCGCGCCGGGAGAGGCCCGCGCTGATTGGTGGATCCTCTCGCAAGTCGCTCAACGGATGGGGTTCGGCGCCGCTTTCGATTACCACCATCCGGCGCAGATTTTCCGCGAGCACGCGGCGCTGTCCGGGTTTGAGAATGACGGGCAGCGCGCTTTTAACATCCGGGCGCTGGCGACGCTGAGCGACGCGCAGTGGCAACAACTGGCGCCGGTACAGTGGCCGGTGGTCGAGACACCGCAGATGGGTACCGCACGGTTGTATACCGACGGCCGTTGCTGGCACCCGGACGGCAAGGCGCGGCTGCTGCCGGTGACGCCGCGGTTGCCGCGCCATCAGCCCAACGCCGCCTACCCGCTGGTGCTCAATACCGGGCGTATCCGCGATCAGTGGCACACCATGACGCGAACCGGCAAAGCACCGCGGTTAATGCAACACACGCCGGAGCCTTACTGCGAGCTGCATCCGCAGGAGGCGCAGCACTATGGCATTCAACCTGGTGATCTGGTGCGTATCAGCGCCGAAAGTGGCTGGATGCTGGTCAGGGCGCAGATTCAGCCGGGACAACAGCCGGGCAGCTTATTTGTGCCGATGCACTGGAACCGGCAGTTCAGCCAGCAGGCGCGGGCGGATTGCCTGATCCCCGCCGTGACCGATCCGCATTCCGGCCAACCGGAGAGCAAGCAGGCGCGGGTTCGGTTGCAGCGCTGGCCCGCCGCCTGGCAAGGGGAGCTGTTTTTGCGCGGCGAAATGCCGCCGCCTGACAGTCATTACTGGAGCCGGCTGACGGCTGGCGGGCTGACGCACTATGTGCTGGCCGGGCTTTATGCGCCGGAGGACTGGCTGGCGTGGCTGACGCAGCAGTATGCGCTGGACGGCGTCACCTTCCAGCAGGCGCAGGGCGACGGGTTGTTCCACGCGGTGGGGTGGCGTCAGCAACAGCCGATGGCGGCACTGTATGTGCGCGACGGGCAAGTTCAACTGGATCGTGAGGCGGTGTATGCCGCCTTCGCGCATCCACCGCAAACGGCGCAGCAGCGTCTGGCATTGTTGGCGGGACGCTCAGCGCAAGGGGGGACAGACGGGCGGACGATATGCAGCTGTTTCGCCGTGGGCGAGCAGCGTATTGCCGAGGCGATTCGTCAGGGGTGTTGCAGCGTGGCGCAGTTGGGCGAGCGGCTACAATGCGGCACCAACTGCGGTTCCTGTATTCCTGAACTCAAATCATTACTGCAACGCCAGTCCGAATCGACAGAGCAGCGGCGGGCCGGATAACACCATCCAGAAGAGGCTGTACGATGAAAATTCAATCCATAGCACTGCCGGTGACGGCGGCAAATACCCTCGGTGCGGGCGAAGTCTGGCTGGTGGGGGCCGGGCCGGGCGATGTGGAGCTGTTGACCATCAAGGCGCTGCGTGCTATCCGCCAGGCAGATGTAGTGGTGTTTGACCGTTTGGTGTCGGCGGAGGTGATGGCGCTGGTTGCTGCCGATGCTTTGCGTATTGATGTGGGCAAACGGCAGGGGTGTCATTCGCTGCCGCAGCCGGAGATTAATGCACTGCTGGCGGATCTGGCAGAGGCGGGGCAGCGGGTGGTGCGCCTCAAGGGCGGAGACCCGTTTGTCTTCGGCCGTGGCGGCGAAGAGATGGATTATTTACAGCAGCGCGGCATTCCTTGCCAAGTGGTGCCGGGGATCACCGCCGCCATCGGCTGTGCGGCGGCGGTCGGATTACCGTTGACCCATCGCGACTGTGCCCAGTCGCTGCGTTTTATCACCGGGCATGCTTGCGACGGCGAACCACAGCTCGATTGGCCCTCGCTGGCGACGGCCGGGCAGACGCTGGTGTTTTATATGGGCCTCAGCCATGCCGGCCGGCTGTGTCAGCAACTGTTGACGCATGGGCTGGCGGCCGTCACGCCGCTGGCGATCATTGAACGCGGTACCCAGCCGGATCAGCGGTTGCTGACGGCGACGCTCGCCACCCTGCCGGTATTACTGGCGCGTTATCAACCGCAGTCGCCGAGCTTGCTGGTGGTGGGGGACGTGGTGCGTTTTTGCCGCCATCCGGCGTTGCGGGTTGTCGGCGAAACCGTGATGAGAACCGTTGCAGCGTGATAAACCACGCGGCCCGGAGCAGAGAAATGCCGAATGAGAAGACCTGCGTCGACAAAGGTGATGCCGGTCAGTGCAGGCCGACGTCAGTGGAACCACCATCGAGAGAGGCGCCTTTGCAGGCGCCTCTCTGGGTTTTTTCCCGTCGAATCACGTTTCACGGTGCGGCATTGGCGCTATAGCGGCCAGCCTGGCAGTGAAACAGGGATCTCTTTGGATTACTTCACGCGCACGTCAAAACCGGGGAAATATTTCTTCGCCAGTTTTTCAACGGTGCCGTCTTCTTTCACCTGTTTGATGGCGTTATCCAGTTCGGTTTTCAGCGCCTCGTCGCCTTTACGCAGGCCGAAACCGATGCCGCTGCCCAGGATCTTATCGTCTTCCACCGCGTTGCCGAGGAACGCGAAGCCTTTGCCTTCCGGTTTGTCCAGGAAGCCGGATTGGCCGGCCGCCGCCATCACCAGCGTGCCGTCCAGACGGCCTGCCGACAGATCGTCATACACCAGGTTTTGGTCTTTGTAGGAGGTGACGGTGACGCCTTTAGGTTCCCAATGCGCCTTGGCGTATACCTCCTGAATGGAGCCCTGAAGTACGCCGATGTTTTTGCCTTTCAGCCCTTCGGCGGTCGGCGTCAGGCCAGAGCCCGCTTTACCCACCAGTTGGGTCGGAATGCGGTAGATCGGGTTGGTGAAGTCGATGGCTTCTTTACGCTTGTCGGTGATGTTCATCGCTGAGTTGATGGCATCGAATTTCTTGGCCTGTAGCGCCGGGATCAGGGCGTCGAAAGAGGTTTCCGACCAGGAACATTTGAAGTTTCCGGCTTTACAGATGGCGTTGCCCAGCTCGATATCGAAACCTTCCAGCTGGCCCTTGGCGTTTTTGCTTTCAAACGGCGGATATTCCGCTTCCAGCCCGTAACGCAATTCGGTCTGCGCCATGGCGAAAGAGGAAGACAGTAAACCCAGTGACAACATCAGCATGCTTAATTTTTTCATAGCGGGAACGCTCTCCGGTCATTCAATGAATTGTTATCAATCGTCGTAGCCCTGAACGGGTTTTATCGTACGTTATTTTCAGCGGCCATAAACGCTTATTTGCGGGGGGCAAGCTGTCTATGGCCGATGCTTTTCACGGCATCAGGCGCGGCGGCCCGTTACCTGGCACAGTGCCCTGGCACCGGCACGAATGGTCTCCTCATCCTTCGAGAAGGAGAGGCGGATCAGTTTGTTATCGGTGCCGTCGGTATAGAACGCGGACAGCGGAATCGTCGCGACGCCATGGTCGACGATCAGGCGCTTGACCATTTCGTTGTCGCTTTCATCGCTGAAGTGCGCATAGCTGGCGAGCATGAAAAACGAACCGTGCGATGGCAGCAGCGTGAAGGGGCTGTCTTGCAGTTCGGCAATCATCACATCCCGTTTCTGCTGGTAAAAATCGCCAAGCCCCATGTAGGTAGCCGGGTCTGCCATGTAGTCGGCGAATGCATACTGCATCGGGGTATCGGCGGAGAACATCATGAACTGGTGAATCTTGAGGATTTCGTTCATCAGGTCGGCCGGCGCCAGACAGTAACCGACGCGCCAGCCGGTGACGTGGAACGTCTTACCGAACGAGGAGACGATCACGCTGCGTGCGGCCAGTTCACTGTGGGTTGCCATACCGTGGTGGCGCTGGTTGTCGAACACAATATGCTCATACACCTCGTCCGACAGAATCACGATGTCGGTATGGCGGGTGATGGCGGCCAGCTGCGCCAGATCGTTTTCACTCAGTACCTGCCCACTGGGGTTGTGCGGGCTATTGATGATGATCATCCGGGTGCGCGGCGTTATCGCGGCCTGCACTTCATCCCAGTCGATGGCGAACGCGGGCACCGACAGTTTGAGCGCGACCGGCGTGGCCCCCTGCAGGCGGACAATCGGCGCGTAACTGTCGAAGGACGGCTCAAAATAGATCACCTCGTCGCCGGGATGCACCAGTGCGGAAATGGCCGAATAGAGCCCTTCGCTGGCGCTGGCGGTAATGGTGACTTCGCTGCCGGCATCATAGTGCTGGCCGTAAAGTCGTTTAACTTTCTCCGCGACGATCTCTTTGAGCGAAACCAACCCGGACATGGCGGCATACTGGTTATGTCCCTGCGTCATCGCACGGGTGACGCCGGCGATCAGTTCCGGCGAACAAGGGAAGCTGGGCGCGCCCTGCGACAGGTTGATAGCGTGGTGCTGGCTGGATAATTGACCGATAACAGTAAAAATGGTGGTGCCTACATCGGGTAGCTTGGAATGAAACTGTACCGGGGTTTGGATCGGCATGGTTATCTCCGTTGATGGCGGGAAAAATGAATAACTATGCAGTTATTAGACGGTGTTAGCGGTAGTGCCACAATCGAATTGTTGTCATAATAGCCATGAAAAAAACGCATGGCTCAACGGTAATCCGCATCATGAATAAACACATTCCACCTTTGAATGCATTGCACGCTTTTGTGGTCACGGCGCGTCATCTCAATTTCACCCGCGCCGCCGACGAGTTGTTTGTGACGCAGGGCGCCGTCAGCCGTCAGGTGGCGATGCTGGAAGAGTGGCTAGGGTTCGCCCTGTTTCAGCGCCACGCCCGCGGGCTGCGTCTGACGCCCCAAGGTAGCCAGCTGCTGCCGGAAATTCGCGAGGTGTTCGAACGTCTGTTCAAAGCAACAGAAAAGGCGCGTGAAAACGGAACGGTGCGCATGAAAGCGCCGACCTGCGCCATGCGCTGGCTGGTGCCGCACCTGATGAAAATGGAACAACGACGGCCGGAGTTGCATGTCTCGTTGACCACGACCACGGATCACGGCGTTGATTTTCGTCATGAACCATTTGATGTGGCGGTGATTTTCGCACCTGACGCCGCGCCGTTGCAGCACGACGGCAAACTGTTCGATGAAGTGCTGTCGCCGGTACTGGCGCCGCACCTGCTGCCCGCCGGGCAACATACCCTGACGCGGGAACAGCTCTCCCGCTTGACGCTGTTACACCCCACCCACGACCGACGCGACTGGCGGCTGTGGCTGAGTGAGAACGGCATGAGCGAGACGCTGATGCGCCGTCATCAACAGTTCGACACCATGGATTTGGCGATCAGTGCGGCGATCCAGGGGTTTGGCATCGCCATCGCGGATGTCACGCTGGTGGCGGAAGATATTCAGCGCCAGCGGCTGGTGATGCCGTTTGTCGAAACCGCGCAGACCGGCGCTGCCTATTATCTGGTGCACCGGCCGGATATGCAGGCCGATTGGTTGACGGATTTTATCGACTGTTTCGCTGGCGCCATGGCGGCGCCGATCTGATACCGGTTCGCCCGCTATACGCTTAATCGAGACGTACCGCCACATATTATGTTGCTATTTTTGCTATTGGAAAATATTAAATTTTTCATTTAGTTCAAAGTATTATGATGTTAATGCCACGTACTGTGTAATTCAGGATGTTGGTCACAGAACCTCCTACATCGGGTCGATACGGTAGCGCTAGCCTCTTAAAAAATTATAGGTACGCTATGAAAATATCGACAAAATTACTTGTATTGGTTTGCGCTGCTTTAGTGGGGTTTATTTGCCTTACCCTCATTTCTCTGACGTCGTTAAAGTCTGCGCTGGTTGATGCACGCCGCAGTGAGATCTCCATTCTGCTCGACAAGGCGAAACACGTTGCCGAGTATTACAAAGGGTTGGAAAAAAGCGGCCAGTTGACGCGCGAACAAGCGCAGAAGCAGGCTCAGAATGCATTGACGCAAATGAATGCGCCCAAAGCCGCCAGCTATTACTGGGCAACCACCGCCGACAGCATCAACTTGGTGCACCCCAATGAGCAGTTGCTGGGGAAAAAAGCCGGCGGCAACCATACGGCGGACGGTGTCACAGATAACGACGCTTACCGCCAGGCATTGTCTAAATCGGACATGGCGATGATTGATATTTACATCAGGCGCATGCCGGATTTGGAGCCGGAGCCTAAATTGCAGGGCGTGGTGGCGGTATCTGACTGGAACTGGTGGATCGGCACCGGGTTCTTCTATCAGGATATCAACGCCATGTTTTGGAAACTGGCGACCACACTGATCGTCCTTTCTGTGGTGATTCTGGCGCTGGTTTCCGCCATTGCCTGGCTGATGGCGCGCAGTATCTATCGGGCGTTGGGCGGCGAGCCTGCCTATGCGGCCGGGCTGTTGTCTGAGATCGCGGCTGGCAACCTGACGGCGGAGGTGCCGTTGCAAAGTAACGATACCTCCAGCCTGATGTACAGCCTGGCCAAGATGAAGGAGCAGTTGGTGTCGCTGGTGGGGGAGATTCAATACACCAGCGAGTCCATCAGCAATGCCACCAGCAATATTGCGCAGGGCAACTACGATCTCTCTTCTCGTACCGAGCAGCAGGCGGCGTCGTTGGCTGAAACCTCCGCCAGCATGGAGCAGCTGACGTCTACCGTAAAACAGAATGCCGACAACGCCGAACATGCTCGGCAACTGGCGGTACGTGCTTCCGAAGCCACGGAGCGCGGCGGGAATGTCGTCAATAGCGTGGTGCAAACCATGGAGATGATTTCGGAGGGGTCGCGCAAGATGGGCGACATTATCAAGGTGATTGAGGGGATTGCGTTTCAGACCAATATTCTGGCGTTGAATGCGGCGGTGGAAGCGGCGCGAGCCGGCGAGGAAGGTCGCGGTTTTGCGGTGGTGGCGGGGGAAGTCCGTTCACTGGCGCAGCGCAGCGCATCGGCCGCCAAAGATATCAAAGTGCTGATCGACAACTCCATGGAGCGGGTCAACGATGGCTCGCAGCAGGTCGCCGATGCCGGTGAGCGGATGCAGGAGATTGTCGCCTCGATTACTCAGGTGCGCGACATCATGGCCGAGATTGCCACCGCCTCCAACGAACAAAGCATCGGCATCGGTCAGGTGAATCAGGCGGTGACGCAAATGGATACCGTGGTGCATCAGAACGCCGCGCTGGTGCAGGAAGCCGCCAATGCGACCGCCTCGCTGGACGAGCAGGCGGGGAAACTGCGGCAGACGGTTCAGGTCTTTGCGTTGCATTAAGGTGTGGGGCCGGCGTGATGGTCGCCGGCCTTCCGTTTACGGCATGATGCCGGGTGCGGTACGGGCGCTGGTCGGTGACGCTCAGGCGGCATCTTCCAGCGTAAACATGCCGTAGGGATGAATCTGCAGGAACAACTGGTCGCCCGCGCCGGGCTGCAACTGCGTGGCGTTGACCTGCAACAGTAGCGACTGCCCATGCCAGTCCACCGTGACCTCATACTGCGGCCCCATATAGGCGACCTGTCGGATGGTGCAACGCTGGCTGTCCTGCCCTTCCTGATTCAAGGTGATGGCTTCCGGGCGAACCCCCACGGTGCAGGTGTCCCGTCCCGGCGCGAACCCGTCCGGGCGTGGTACGTGATAACCGAAGATTTCCACGCTGTCGCGGTGCAAACGCGCCGGAAAGACGTTGGCGTCCCCCATGAAGTTGGCCATGAAACGCGACGCCGGGTGGCGGTACAGTGCCTGCGGCGCGCCGATCTGCATGATTTTCCCTTTGTTCATCACCAGCACGGTATCGGATACCGCGAAGGCTTCGCTCTGGTCGTGGGTTACGTACAGCGAGGTGATATTGAACTGCTGCTGCAACTCACGGATTTTTTCCCGCATATTGCGGCGCAGATTGGCGTCCAGATTGCTGAGCGGCTCGTCGAACAGTAACACCTTGGGCTTGAGGATCAGCGCTCGCGCCAGCGCCACGCGCTGCTGCTGGCCACCGGAGATTTGATCGACATAGCGTTCTTCAAACCCGTCCAAATCCACCAGCGCCAGTGCTTCGCGCACCCGGTCGCGGATTTCCCCTTTCGGGCGCCCTAGCATTTTCAGCCCGTAACCGATGTTCTCGCCAATCGACATATGCGGGAACAGGGCATAGGACTGAAACACCATGCAGATATCGCGCTGCTGGATGGCGCGATCGGTCACGTCTTCGCCGTCGATAAAGATACGGCCGTCGCTGGGTTTTTCCAGCCCGGCCACCAGCCGCAATACCGTCGTTTTGCCGCACCCCGACGGGCCGAGCAACGTGACCATGTGGCCCTGCGGGATCGCCAGATTCAGGTTGTCCAGCACGGTATTGTCGCCGAACCGTTTGGTGATGCCTTTCAGTTCAACAAAGTTTTTTTCTGTGGATGCGTTATTCACGATGGTCACTCCGAATTACTGACGGTTTTTGGCTTTGGAGCGAGAGATGCGCGCTTCGCCAACCAGATAGTCGAACAGGAAGATGATGGCCAGCATCACCACGATCAGAATGGTGCCGTAGGCGATAGCGATGCCGTATTCGCCGTCCTCCACCCGATTGAGGATATAAGCGGTGGCGACGCGGGTTTCCGGCGTGACCAGAAACACGATGGCGCTGACGGTGGTGATGGCGCGGACAAAGCTGTAAATCAGCGCCGACAGGATCGCCGGGCGCAGCAACGGCAGCAGGATGTACATCACCGTGCGCATGGAGCCGGCGCGCAGGCTGAGTGAGGCTTCGTCCAGCGATTTGTCCAACTGGCCCAGCCCGGCGATGCCGGCGCGGATCCCGACCGGCACGTTGCGCATCACCATCGAGATGATGACGATCGCCGCCGTACCGGTGAGGTATACCGGCGCGCTGTTGAACGCCAGAATGTAGGAGATCCCCGCCACGGTACCCGGCACGGCGAAGCACAGCATGGTGGTGAACTCGATGGTTTTCTTGCCCTTGAACTGCTGGCGCACCACGATGTAGGCGATCAGCAGGCCGAACAGCGCGGTAATCGGTGCGGCGATGCCGGCGTACAACAGCGTATCCAGCAGCGAAGGCCAGGCGCCGTCGCTGAACCCCTGCCCGAACAGCCGCACGAAATTTTGCAGCGTCAGGGTATAGTCCACGCCCCAGTTCACGGTGAAGCTGCCGTAAAAAATACTGCCGTACAACAAGGAGTTGAATGCCACCCAGACTGCCAGGATCAGTGTAACGCCGACCACCATGCTGCGGGGCAGTGGCTGGACGTCGCCACGGGTGAACTTGCCTGAAATGGTGACGTAGGAGCGTTTGCCGATCCACAAATACTGGATGCAGAACACCGCCAGCGAGAACACCAGCAGGATCACCCCCAGCGTACTGGCGGCCTGATAGTCCAACTGCGCGCCGGTGATGTAGAAATAGATCTGGGTTGCCAGTACGTCGAAGTTGCCGCCCAGCACCAGCGGGTTGCTGAAGTCCGCCAGCGATTGCACGATGACGATCAGAAATGCGTTGGCCAGCGCGGGTTTCAGCAGCGGCAGGAAGACCCGGCCGAACGTCTGATAGCGGCTGGCGCGCAAGGTGTAGGAGGCCTCTTCCAGCGACGGGTGGATGGTTTTGATGGCGCCGTCGAGGATCATGAACGCCATCGGCGTAAAGGCCAGTACCTGCGCAATCCAGATGCCGGTAAAACCGTACAACCAGTTGGTATTTTTCAGCCCGAACACATCCGCCATCAATTCAGTGACGTAGCCGGAGCGCCCCATCATCAACGTCACCCCGAGACCGACGATAAACGGCGGCGTGACGATCGGCAGGATGGAGAAGACCCGGCCCAGAATGGCGGAGCGTTTGGCGATGCGAGTGGTGTAAATAGCCAGCACCAGACCGAAGAAGGTACAGCCGACCCCGACGGCGATAGACAACAGGAACGAGTTGGCGATCACCTGCAGAATGTGGGACTGGCCCAGTACCGTCATAAAGCCGAGCGGCACGAATTTCCCGGCGCTGTTGGTGAACATCGGCAGAAAGATGGCGATGCTCGGATAGAGAATAAAGACGCCGATCAGCGCGATAATCGCCACCAGCGAACCGATGACGAAGCGATCGCCGCCCAGCCATTCCAGCCGGGAAAAGGCAAGCGTCATGACGGCGCCGAGCGCGATAAGAATGCCGATGGCGGCGTAGCCCAGCCCGCGGTTGACCGCCACGGCGCTGGCTATCATGAACAGGGCGCAGAATAGCGCGTACCCGGCGTCGAACAGGTGGCGACCGCGCCGCTTGCGCGGGGCGGCCGTCGCCGGACGCAACAGTAATAACAGCGGCAGCAACAGCCACAGCAGGCTGATGTTGCCCCCCGACCAGCCATAAGCATTCAGCAGTTCTTCCCGGGTGGCGCCGGTCAGACCGTAGTCAAGGCTCCAGGCGGGCAGCAGCGCGAACGACAGCGCAATGACGCCGATCCAGATAAAAATGGCATCCCGGCGAGCTGGCGGCGCCGCAGAGCGTGAATGAGACATGGCGGTTTCCCTCGGTATTGACGAATAACAGGGTGCGATAGGCGCCTGACCGGCAACGCGGGCCGGCGGAACGCGCAAACCGGCGAGCGGCGTCGGGGCAATCTCCCCGGCGTCTTCTTCGTTGACGCGGTTTGCGGCGTACCTTCGGCTGTGGTGTACAACCGGCTATGGCGTACAACCGGTTATAGCGTGCGGTCGGTGCCGGTATGGGTTATTTACCCATCTTCACTTCGCTCACCCACTTGGTGATCAACGCTTTGCGAACCTCTTCGGATCCGTATTTATCCATGTCGTAGTTAATCAGCTTCAGCTCGCTGAGTTTCAGCGAGTTCGGCGAGGTCTCCGCCGTGGTGTTGGTCAGGATCTGGTAGGATTTGCCTTTCTTCCAGGATAACTCCTGCGCCTCTTTGGATAGCGCCCAATCGATGAACAGTTTGGCGTTGTCCAGATTGCGGGCGTTCTTCAGGATACTGACGCCGCCGATTTCATAACCGGATCCTTCGCACGGGGAAATCAGCTTCAGCGGCGCGCCGGCTTCTCTCTCTTGGGCGTAGTCGTGCAGGAAGCCGATGCCGATGGCGGTTTCGCCGCGGGCGGCGTTACGGGCCGGCGCAATGCCGGATTTGGTGTATTGCGAGATGTTGACGTTCAGTTTCTTCAGGTAGTCAAACGCCTGATCTTCCCCCCACAGTTGGGAGAACGTGGCCAACGCGGTGTAGGCGGTGCCGGAGCTTTGCGGATCGGCGATCTGGATCTCGCCTTTGTAGATGGGGTTGGTCAAATCCTTCCAGCATGTCGGTTCCGGTAGATTTTTCTCTTTCAGCCGGTTGACGTTGACGCCGACGCCGAGAATACCGATGTAAACGGCGGAGGAGTAGTTGCCCTTGCGTTTAGCCGGGTCGCGGAACTGCGGCATGATCTGCGCCAGATTCGGCGATGCATAGGGTTGCAGCAAGTCCATCTCTCCCGCCTGCGATTGCGGATCCAGCGTGCCGCCGTACCAGACATCGGCCTGCGGGTTTTTCTTCTCCGCTTCGATTTTCGCCAGCGTGCTGCCGGAACCGTTGCGGATGAACGAGGTCTGTACGTCGTATTTCTCGCCGAAGGCTTTGGTTTCTTCCTCGCAGAATTCGTTGGTGGCGCTGCAGTAAACCACCAGGCGGCCTTTCGCGTGCGCGCTGCCGGTGAATGCGGCGGCGGCAAGCCCGGCGACGACTAATGCGGAGAGCAGGGTAGGTTTCATGGTATGTCCTTCTTGTCAGAGAGTAACTACTTTTCAGAGATCAACTACTTGTCAGAGATCAACTACTTGTCAGAGATCAACTACGTCAGGCGGGGCCTGACCTGGCTGGCCCTCGTTTTTGCATACCCGACATCATGAGCGGCATCAGCAGTAACCCGACACAGGCTGACGCCAGGGTCAGCAAGGCGAAAAAGCCCGGCCAACCGTAAATCTGCATCCACCACGCCAGCGGCCATCCCGCCAGTGCTGCGCCCAGGTAGGCAAACAGCCCGAGGAAACCGGTCACGGTTCCTGCGGCGTCCTTGTGGGCGTACTCCGTAGCCGCCAGACCAATCAGCATCTGGGGGCCGAAAATGAAAAAGCCGATGCTGAAAAAACTCAGCGCCAGCAGTGCGTAATGATGAACCGGCACCAGCCACAATGCGGTCACGCACAAGAACAGCCCCAGCGAAAACAGCAAAATCATCGGTGCGCGCTGGCCGCGAAACAGCAGATCCGATCCCCATCCGGCGAACAGCGCGCCGAACAAACCACCTAGCTCAAACAGCGACAAGGTGGCGTTGGCGCTGAGCAGATGGACGCCGTGGCTTTCCGCCAGCCACAGATTGCCCCAATCGTTGAGCGCGATCCGAATCAGGTACACCAACACATACGACACGCCCAACAGCCAGATGCTGTAGTTTTGCCACAGGGTGACGCGCAACAAGCTTCGCAGGCTCATCGGCGGGCTTTGTTGCTCCTGTCTCAGTTCCAGCGGGTCGCGCCGCCATTGCCCGACGCTGGGCAACCCCTCTTCCTGCGGCGTGCCGCACAACCGGCGGCACAGCCATAACCCCAGCAGTATGGCGACGATGCCGGGGATCAACAGCGCATACTGCCAACCCAGCGCCGTCGCCAACCCGCCGGACAGCAACGGTACCGCCGCGCCGCCCAGGTTGATGGAGGTGTTCCAGCACCCCCACCAGAAGCCGCGCTCGTTGCGCGAGTACCAGTGCGTCAGCAACCGGGCGCAGGGCGGCCATCCCCAGCCCTGAAAAAAACCGTTCAACGTCCAGACCAGCAGTAGCGCGGGCAGGGAGGTGCAGAAAGTGAACAGCACATTCAGCACTCCGGTCAGCAACAGGCCGACCCCCATAAACCAGCGCCCACCCAGCCGGTCGTGCAGCATGCCGGAGAGAAACTTGGAGCCGCCGTAACTCAGGTAGAACAACGTACCCAGCAGGCCAATATTCGCTTTGTCGAGCGCCAGTGCCTGCTGTATCACCGGCATCGCAAACGTTACGCTGCGGCGGGTGAGATAAAACGCGGCGTAGCCGATCACCATGGATATCAGCAGCTGCACGCGCCAGTGGCGGTAACGCTGATGGATGGATTCCGGCGCCGTAGGGCTCTGGCTCATGAGGTTCTCCGGCTGTTGGCGTCAGTGTAGGGAGCCCCGTGCGCGACGGGATGAGACAAGGTTTTAGCCATCTAGGAAAAATTCCTGTTTTTAGCGGGCGTTATGTCAATTCTGTGGGCAACTTAACAATTACTCGGGTACCGTTACGGCGCAGCAACATCCATTCACCGCCCAGCGCTTGCACCCGCTCTTCCATCCCGCGCAGACCAAAACCTTCGCGGCGGTCGTCCGGGATGCCGATGCCGTTGTCGCGCACCTCCAGCGTCAGCATCCCCTGCTGGTGGCTGATGCGTACCCGAATCCGGCGGGCATCGGCATGCTTGCTGATGTTGTTGAGCAACTCCTGCACCAGCCGATAAAGCGTGAAGACCAGGGTATCGTCCTGCGGCTGTTGCGGCAGGCGGTAATCCAGCCGGAAGTCGATGCCGCGTTCGGCGAAGGCGAATTCGTCCGCCAGATGGCGCAGCGCCTTTTCCAGCGACATTTCGTTGAGTACCGGGGGACGCAGCTGGCGTAGCAACTGCCGGGTGGTGTGGTGGATGCGTTGCGCCAGTTCCGTGATTTGCGCGGCGGCGCTGTGAGCCAGCGGCGGCGAGGGCGCGCGGTCGATCAGCCGGGCCTGAATCTGGATGGCGGTGATGTTCTGGCCGATATCGTCGTGCAACTCGCGCGCGATATCTTTACGGATCGATTCTTCGGTATGCACCAGCCGTTCCATCAATTGGCGGCGCACGCGCAGTTCCTGTTCCAGCTGTTGCCGGTAGCGATCCAAGTGCTGCGCCAGCTGCTGCTGGCGGCTGATGGCGATCCCTAACCCGATGCCGAGCAGCGCCTGGGTGGAGATAAACAGTTCCAGCGACAGCAGGTCGCTAAACGCCCCCGCCACCTGGCGGGCGATGGTGATCAACAGGCTGCCGAGCACCGCCGCCAGCACGCCGCCCTGCCAGCCGAAGGCATATGCCATCACCACATTGGGCAGGAAAATGGCGATGAGCAGCAGACGTTCCATATCCGGCGATAGCGAGAGCTGGACGCCGATGGCCATGGCGCCGAACAGCGAGCACCATACCAGCAGCGAGGCGCGCAACGGCGGCGTCATGCTGTTGCCGTGCGGCAGCATATTTTGCAGGTGTTGCTGTTTGAGGTATTCGTAAATCAGGTAGATGAACGGCGTGAGCAGTACACCGCCGGTGACAGCGGACAACAGCGTCTGGCTAAGCGGCGTCATCAGCCAGACGCCGGGGATCAGCATTTGCAATACGCTGTTAGCCAGAACGGCGGCCAGCAACAACAATAACCGCTGCCAGTACAAGGTGTAACGCCGCCAATAGTGCAACACCAGCCCGGCCGGCGCCAGACTGACCCACACCGAGGCGAGGATGGCCCAGTTGGTTTGCAGTTGCTGGCTGTTCAACCAGACCAGGATGGCGGTTTCCGATAACAGAATCACCGGCCAATAACGGCGCGAAAGCAGCGTCAGACAGGCCAACCGTAGCCCTTGCGGCAGTAGCAAGGTGGCCTGCTGACCGTTCTGGGTCAGGTAAAAACTGATGGTCCACAGCGCCAGCCAGCACAGGCTGTAAAACAGGGTGAGAAACAGCATCAGCGCCGGTCGCCGCCAGCGGCGCGAGGTATCAGCCGACACCGGTTATCCTTTGACCAGTAGCTGGTGCTGCAACGCGAAATGCACCAGCTCGACGGTGGTGGTGCAGCGTAATTTGTCCAGCACGTTAGCGCGGTGGACATGCACGGTTTTGTGGCTCAAATCCAACTGTTCGGCGATGGTTTTGACACTCAACCCATTGACCAGCAGATCGAAAATTTCCCGTTCCCGAGGCGTCAACGCTTCCAGCGCTTTCGGCAGTTGCCGGCTGTGGCGCAGCGCCCGCATCGCATCGGCGCACAGGTAGCTGCCGCCGGCATGGACGGCGCGCACCGCCTGCACCAGCTCTTCCGGCCCGCAGCGTTTGGTGAGATAGCCGCAGGCGCCGGCGTCCAGCGCGCTCTGCACAAAGGCGGCGGTATCGTAAATACTCAGGATTATGGCGCGGAACGTCGGCCGTTTCTGGCGTAGCCGGGCCAGCAAGCTGAGGCCGCTTTCATCCGGCATGGCGATATCCATAACGGCGACATCCACATTCAGTTTCAACAGCGAGGCTCCGGCATCGGCGGCGCTGGCGTACTGGCCGACTACTTGAATATCGCCTTCCAGCGAGAGCAGTTGCGCGAATCCGGAACGCACTACGATGTGGTCGTCTATCAGGGCTACGTTAATCATTATCATGCAATACCCGTGAGATTTTTTGCATCATGCGCAGAAGGCCGAACCCCAGGCAACCGGCAATGCGTAAAGTGTTAGCTGGATGGCAAAAATCGGGATGCTGGGCGTTATCGGCGTTAGGCGGGGTGCGCGTTGAAAGAAAGAGGCGTCGTATGGACGCCTCTTGAGGTTGCCGACAATGTGCGGCAAGCGGTGATAATGGATGGATCGTAAAGGCGCTGCAAGTACCTCCCTGTCAGCGCGAACCGCGCCATCCCTGGCGCGAACGCTTTACTCTTCCATGCCATTATCACCGTTTGATGAAGACCGATAGGTTGGTCATCCGTCTGAGGAAGCGTCGCCTGGATACCTCGTTGGGTTGCAAGATCAGTAGCCGATGGCCGCGCCTGCCGGACGGCGTGAGTCGTTGGCTCCGTACAGGTAGCCTTCGCGCACTTTACCGGATACGGCGGAGTCGTTGCCGGAGTTGGCCGGCAGCACGCCTTCAACGCCGGGCAGACCGACCATAATCAGCTCAGCGGCGCCCCAGGGGATCTGTTCCACCATTTTGTAACCGCGTTCTTTGAGCAGTTTGAGAGTATCGGCGGACAGCCCGCGCTGTTCATAGTACACCTCGTCCGGCAGCCATTGGTGATGGATGCGCGGCGCATCTACTGCTTCCTGCGGCACCATGCCGAAGTCGAGGATGTTCAATGCCGCTTGCAGCGTGATGCTGATGATTCGGGAGCCGCCCGGCGACCCCAGCACCAGGAAGATCTTACCGTCTTTGGTGACTAACGATGGGCTCATGGACGACAGCGGACGTTTGCCGGGCGCGATGGCGTTGCGTTCGCCCTGCACCAGTCCGTACAGGTTTTTCTCGCCGACCTTGACGGTGAAGTCATCCATTTCGTCATTCAGGAAGAAACCGGTGCCGGGGGCGATCACCACCGCGCCGAAGCGGCCGTTAACCGTGTAGGTGGTGGAGACGGCGTTACCCTGCTCATCAACGATCGAGTAGTGGGTGGTTTCCGGTTTTTCATGCGGCTCCATGCCCGGTTTGACCTGATCGGACGGCGTGGCGTTTACCGCATCGATTTTTTTGCGGATTTCCGCCGCGTACTCTTTGCTCAGCAGACGGTCGACCGGGTTTTTCACAAATGCCGGGTCGCCGAGGAACGTGTTGCGATCCATGTAGGCATGACGCATGGCTTCGGTCATGACATGTACCGCCTGCGCGGAGTTGAAGCCCATGCTTTTCAGGTCGTAGCCTTCCAGAATATTCAGCGTTTCGCACAGCGTGATGCCGCCGGAGCTGGGGGGCGGCGAAGAGATGAACTTATAGCCACGGTAGGTGCAGCTCACCGGTGTGGTTTCGGTGATTTTATACTGGGCAAAATCGGCTGCGGTCAGGATGCCGCCGCCTTGTTTTGAGGCGGCTTCAACCGCCTGCGGAATTTTTCCCTGATAGAAAGCATCAGGCCCTTTATCTGAAATGGCCTGCAAGGTATTGGCCAGATCAACCTGTACCAGCCGATCGCCAGGTTGCAGCGCGGAGCCGTCCGGGCGCAGGAAAATGCGTGCGGCTTGCGCATCCTCTTTAAAACGTTTAACCGTGGTGTCCAGAATATCGGTATCGCCGCGGGTTAAGACAAAACCTTCACGCGCCAGTTTGATGGCGGGAGCCAGTACCTGAGCGCGGGTCAGCTTGCCGTATTTTTCGCGGGCGGTTTCCAGCCCCAACACAGTGCCGGGCACGCCTGCCGCCAGGTAGCCATACAAGCTGGCGCCTTTTTTCACTTTACCGTCCGCATCAAGGTACATATTGGCGGAGGCTGCCGCCGGTGCGGTTTCGCGGAAGTTGATGAAAGTGTCTTTGCCGTCCGCCAGATGGATTGTCATGAAACCGCCGCCGCCGATATTGCCGCAGCACGGGTTGACCACCGCCTGCGCGTAACCGACCGCAACGGCGGCATCGATGGCATTGCCGCCCATCTTCAGAATATCGACCCCGATTTGCGACGCCAGATATTGCGAGCTCACCACCATCCCGTTTTTCGCCTCAACCGCCGGAATCGAAACGGCCTGCGCCATACCACCGTACAAGGCTGAAGCCAGCCCAAGCGGTAGCAGCCAGTGTTTATACGCCATAAAGAACTCCTGTCATTGTTGTCTGTCTCGTTATTGTGGCCTGCATCATCATGCGGTGCAGACGAATACATAGTTAGCACATAGCGGGACAAAAAGGGCTTAAGAAAAAGTGATGGGTGTCTTGAATGTGCGAAGGCAGTGCGCGCAGCGGGCATTAGCGCAAGTTCGCCAGCCTGGTATGGCGGCACGTTTTAGTTAGCACCAGCGTGGGGCGACGATCCGACGTTTTAGCGCATGATGACCGCCGCTGACCTGATGCCTTCTCGTGGTAACGACCTGGGCTACACCATGGCGCCCAGGTTGGTCGAATCAGTCCGTGTGGTTGAGATGCCGGGCATGCGTGGTTTGTACAATGTTGACGATGCGCGTGTAGGCGGCGGGTTCCGCCAGAAAACGTGCGCGGATGCGCCGGCAGTTTTCAGCAATATCCGGGTCGTTCAGCAGGCGCTTTAATCGACGATCCATGTGCCCGGCTTCTGCTTGCGTCAGCGATAGCCCGCATTTCATCGCGGTGACGCGGCGGGCGTTGTCGAATTGATCAAACGCACTGGGCAACACCATCTGTGGAATACCCGCCGCGAACGACTGAGCCATGGTGCCGATGCCGCCATGATGGATGATGGCTTTGAATTGATGGAGGTATTGGGCCAGATTAATGTGTTTTTCAAACCGAATGCCGCTGTCGTCGCCGAATTGCGGATTGGGCGCGCCGATCACCAGACATTGGTAGCCCAACCGGCGGATCTTTTTCGCCAGCGCCACGATCAGCGTTGTGTTGACCTGCAACGCCCAACTGGGCATCAGAATCACGGTGTTGGCCTGCGCGATAAATGCGCCGGTTTCATCCTGTTCTTGCTGATTGAGCAGGTTGAACAATGGGAATCCGACCTGATGAAGGTTAGCTGGCCAATCCGGCAAGGGCGACGCGAACCATTGTGGAAACAGACAGAGTAATTCCGCATCGGTTTTGTGTGTCCAACGGGTGATCACCCGTTCGATAGGCGGCAGCCCCAGCCCGTTTCTGAATTCATTCAAAAAGGGCGCCAGTTCACGGTCGAGCAGGTGTTTTTCCGCCATATGCAGCAGGAAACGCCGCAAGCCGAGCGGAAAATGACGAATCCACGCCAGCTTTTTGTGGTAGGGCGGGTCGTAGCTGGAAATGAACGTAGAAGGCGTGACGCGGACGGGAATAACGCAGCAGCCTTTGGTTTCTCCCAGCATTTTGGCGGAAAACGCCCACAGGGACGTGAGAATGACCGACGTATTATCGACGTGAGGCGCCAATGCGTCATACATCATTTTTTGCTGGGTATTGATGAAATAACACATCTCTTTATAAGACGATTTATGGTGCCAGAGTCGTTGAGAATTCACGGCCTGATAATAACTGTCTGCTGAACCGACGGGGATGAAATTCAGCCTTCTGTCTCGCGCGGTTTTTTCGAAATAGGGGTTGGTACAGAGATAGACATCATGTCCAGCCTGTATAAATGATTCGCCAATAGCAATAAAAGGATAAACATCCCCTGCGGACCCCAGTGTTGCCAGAAATACTTTCATCCATCCCTCCTTAGAATAGAAAATATCCAGAAATGAAATATCACGATTGTAGGTAATTATCGCGATAGTACGCCGATAGCGGGAAATAATAAACATTTCAACTGAATGCGTGGTGAGTATATGAGAATAAAATCAGCCTGTACAGCAGCGGAATCGACCGCGAAAACATTACCGATCCGGTATATTTAGGTGGTGTGGATAATTAACAGGAGGAATTATTGGTTTTCGGTTGGGTTATTTAGGTATTACCAGTTTCAGAATGTTTTTATTGAAATAAGTTGTAGTGATAATTCATCGTTATAAATAGACCCGTTGTGTTTCTGGTTGCCGACGCATCAGCGGCAGTGTTAATGCTAAATCGATATTTGACGCGCATGCATGGTGTGCGTAGGTATCGAGATAGTGACCTGTTCGCACCTGGGGGATGCGCAGGAAGCGAAGAGTGTGATCACCCCTAGTTTGACAGCTGACGGTATTTTAGTGCCGGTTATCGACGGATAAGCCGGACTACATACAGCCGGCACAACTGGTACAACGCCAATCCTGTGGGTTAATCGCGCGATAAAAGTGGCGAAAATAAAACTCCTCAAGAGGTACGTTATTTTGCTCAAAACAGTCGGCAAGCCATTCTATGTTTTTCAAGATCCAATCATCTTCATCCAGACCCTCTTTATATAATTCATCTTCCGGGTCGATAATGGAATAAATCCCTAATGTACTCATATGCCGTTCCCGATAAGATTCCGGTAATGTGAAATTTTGCCCTAAATAGGTAATAATCCAATGGCCATGACACAATAAATTACCGTTTCGGCTCCATGCGGCAGTGAATGGGTTATTCATGTTAAATCTTCATTTGGTGTTATAATGCAGCGAAAAATATCACGAAAAAAATAACAAGTAAACGATTTGAGAAATAAAAAAGGCAGTGTGTATATTGGCGATAAAATACGTATCTACCCCATTAGGGCTATTTTTATGATATTTTCTCCCTGGGCCATGATCGACATTTTTAGATGTTTGTATATATCGATATCCTGTCATGCTTCAAGTAATGCGTGTGCTGGCTGTTTTGCTGCACCCCGAATTATTTAGGGTATATACCACTTAATAGGTAAATAATAAATGCATTGAAGTGGCGCCATGCTTGGGGGTTATTAAGACTTAATTGGTTGACGTTATTTATTGCCAATGAAACACCACAGGCGGTGGTGTTATACAACACCGTGAATACTATGCCAAAGGCATTATGCCGATTCCCGTTCGACCAGGGAAAAACCGATATCCCGTATTGGCGTATCAATGTTTTCTCCCGCCAGTTTATCCGCCAGCAGCGTGGCGGCTTCTTTGCCGATTTGCCAGCGATCGACCCTGACAGTGGTAATGGCAGGCTTGTTGTCGGCGGCAAAGTCGAGATCGCCGAAACCGATCACCGCCAGATCGCCCGGGACACGTAAGCCGTGGTATTCCGCCTCCATAATGGCGCCTTGTGCCAGAGTGTCGGAACTGCACACCAGTACGTCGAACTCGCGTTTCAGACTAAACAACTTCTGAGCGCTCTGTCGCCCCAGCGATAGCGTAGCGGGCAGGGGAATGACCACTTCGTCGATACGGGGCTGCCCTTGCTGCCGCAGGCGATCCAGCATGCCTTGTTTACGTTGCGCCGCCCGTCGATCTTCCGTCCATATCATGCCGATGCGTGATAACCCCTTCGTCAGCAAAAACTGGCCAATAGTGTCGCCGATTTTTTCATGGGAGAACCCGACCAGCATATCCAGCGGCGTCGGCGTCAGATCCCAAATTTCAACCACGGGAATATTGGCGTTAAGCAGGGTTTTCTTCAATTCCGGCGAGTGATGAATGCCGGTCAGCACAACGCCGTCTGGCCGGCGCGACAGAATGGCGGCTACAATTTCCGTTTCAGATTCATGGGTATACCCCGCCACGCACAGTAACATGTGATAACCGCGGGCAGAGAGTTCATCACTGATGGCCTGAATAGTATCGGCGAACATACTGTTGTTGATCTGCGGTACGGCCACCGCGATCAGTTTACTGCGCTTCGACGCCAGCCCACCCGCCAGCATATTGGGGATATACCCGGTGGCGCGAACCGCCTCCATCACGCGCGCAACGGTATCGGGACGCACCCTCTGCGGGGTGTTCAGCGCGCGGCTCACTGTCATGGAGGAGAGTCCGGAAACCCGTGCGACATCCTCCAGCGTGGGCGCGCGCGAGGCAGTATTGCGGGAGATTTTTTCGCTTTTCAATCAATGGACGCCTTGTGAATCGAGCTGAACGTAACGGAGGTATTATCGTGAAAAATCGGCTTTTTTTCCAGCTGAACCCGGCATTCCGGCGCTGTTGGGCCTGTTCTCCACTGGTATGACCCTATACCGTTCAATTTGTTTGTTTGCGATAACAATGTTGTGCAATTGCCGAAGAGGCTGATGTACTGCTCACATTGATTATCGGCCATTTTCTTCTTTTTCTTTATCCTATTGTGATCGAATGTACAAAATGAGAACAGACCATTTGATCATTATTTGATGTTAAAACATAAATGTTAGCGCAAACATTATTTAGGAGAGTGGAGATGACCATCAGTGCAAACTCAGATGCCGTAAGCTACGCCAACGCCGGCAACGCCAAAACCGCCGCCGAGAGTGGCGATCGTATTGAATGGGTGAAGATGTCGCTGGCGTTTTTGCCGCTGGCGACACCGGTGAGTGATGCCAAAGTGCTAACTGGGCGGCAAAAACCGTTGACCGAGGTGGCGATTATCATTGCCGAAATTCGAACCCGCGACGGTTTTGAGGGGGTGGGCTTTAGCTATTCCAAACGTGCGGGCGGGCAGGGCATTTATGCGCATGCCAAAGAAATCGCCGATAACTTGCTGGGCGAAGACCCCAATGATATCGACAAAATCTACACCAAGCTGCTGTGGGCCGGTGCATCGGTGGGCCGCAGCGGGATGGCGGTGCAGGCTATTTCGCCGATCGATATCGCGCTGTGGGATATGAAAGCGAAACGCGCGGGGTTGCCGCTGGCGAAACTGTTGGGGGCGCACCGCGATTCCGTACGCTGCTACAACACCTCCGGCGGTTTTCTGCATACACCGCTGGAGCAGGTGCTGAAAAATGTGGTGATTTCACAGGAAAACGGCATCGGTGGCATCAAACTGAAAGTCGGGCAGCCCGATACGTCGGAAGATATCCGGCGTCTGACCGCGGTACGTAAAGCATTGGGCGACGCTTTCCCGTTGATGGTGGACGCTAACCAGCAGTGGGATCGGGAAACTGCGATCCGCATGGGCCGCAAAATGGAAGATTTTAATCTGGTATGGATTGAGGAGCCGCTGGATGCCTACGATGTCGAGGGGCATGCCGCACTGGCGGCGGCGCTGGATACGCCGATCGCTACCGGAGAAATGCTGACCAGCTTCCGCGAGCACGAACAGCTGATCCTTGGCAACGCCAGCGATTATGTGCAGCCTGACGCCCCTCGTGTCGGCGGTATTTCGCCCTTTCTGAAGATCATGGATCTGGCGGCGAAGCATGGTCGTAAACTGGCGCCGCACTTTGCTATGGAAGTCCATCTCCATTTGGCCGCGGCTTATCCGCTGGAGCCCTGGCTGGAACATTTCGAGTGGCTCAATCCGTTGTTCAACGAACAGCTGGCGCTGCGGGATGGGCGGATGTGGGTTTCCGAACGCCATGGGTTGGGGTTCACCCTGAGCGAACAAGCACGCCAGTGGACCTCGTTATCCTGTGAATTCGGCAAACGCCCCTGATGACCGCCGGCGGCCGACTCGCACGGAGTCGGTCGCTTCACGCATTCTGTATCCTACCCATAAATAAAAATGCAACCCTATTAATCAGGAGTTGTTGTATATGAATATATTAATTGCAGTAAAACGGACACGAGTCCGTTATGTCATTTTATTGTTTCTTTTCCTTGCCACGGTATTTAATTATGCCGACCGTGCCACGCTTTCCGTCGTGGCGCCAATAATGAGTAAAGAATTGAATTTTGATCCAGAAACAATGGGATTAGCATTTTCCGTATTCGGCATTTCTTATGTCGCGATGCAAATTCCCGGTGGCTGGCTGCTGGATCGTTATGGTTCTCGTCTGGTCTACGGTTGGGCATTAATTGGTTGGTCGTTAGTAACCTTATTCCAGGGCACCATCTACCAGTTCGCCAGCCCTATTATGGCACTGGTTGTTCTGAGATTAATGATGGGGGCGATTGAAGCACCCGCTTTCCCGGCCAATAGTCGTCTTAGCGTACAGTGGTTCCCGAATAAAGAGCGCGGGTTTGTGACCTCGGTTTATCAGGCGGCGCAATATATTTCGCTGGGGCTAATTACACCGCTGATGACGATTATTTTGCATAATCTCAGCTGGCATTATGTTTTTTATTACATCGGCGCCATCGGTATTATTCTGGGCGCACTTTGGCTGATGTATGTGCAGGATCCTTATCGTCATAAGAAAATCAACCAGGAAGAGCTCGATTATATTCGTGATGGCGGCGGCGAGCCTGAATTGGGTCGCAAAGAACAGAGTACGAAACTGACGCTGTCCGATATCAAAAGTGTGTGTATCAACCGCATGATGATTGGGGTCTATATTGGTCAGTTTTGTCTGACGTCGATCACCTGGTTTTTCCTGACCTGGTTTCCGACCTATCTGTATCAGGCTAAAGGCATGTCGATACTCAAAGTTGGCTTTGTCGCCGCTATTCCGGCGCTCGCTGGCTTTATCGGCGGGCTGCTCGGTGGGGTGTTTTCCGATTATCTGTTACGCAAAGGATACAGCTTAACCGTGGCGCGCAAGCTCCCTATTATTTGCGGCATGTTGCTGTCCTGCACCATTGTGGCGGCGAATTACACCGGGTCGGAATCGATCGTTATCGCGGCGATGAGCCTTGCGTTCTTCGCCAAGGGCTTCGGTAATTTGGGCTGGTGTGTGCTGAGCGATACCTCGCCCAAGGAACTGCTGGGGATTGCCGGCGGGGTGTTTAACATGTGCGGCAATCTGGCAAGTATCGTGACGCCGCTGGTGATCGGTTTCATTCTGTCTGTGACTCACTCGTTTGACTACGCCATTTTGTACGTCGGTTCCATGGGATTGGTAGGGCTGGTGTCCTACGTCTTCATCGTGGGGCCGCTGGTACGGCTCGCGCTGCCGGGTAAAGCGGAATAAGCGGGTGTCGTATCGGTTTTGTGCCCTGTGGCATAACGATGCTGTTCCGGCGTGTTGAACTCCTTACGGAACAGCATTTTTTTCTCACCATCACGAAGGGGCCGAGGCCCTTTCGCTGTTTCAGCCGTGTTTGTCAGGTATCAGAAGGATGTCCAGTCCTGCGAACTGCCGCTATTTTTCGTGGATGACAACGCCAGTGTGACTTCGCGGTTTTCCGGACGCTCAGGTTGCCGGGTGGCGCCGGTAGCGGGGCGCTGGCCCAGCTTGAAGGTATTGACGGTTTGCGTCAGCGCGTCGGCCTGCGCCTGTAACGACAGGGCGGCCGCAGCGGATTCCTCCACCAGCGCGGCGTTTTGCTGGGTGGTGGTATCTATCTGCCCGACTGCCAGGTTGATCTGATTGATACCGTCGCTCTGTTCACGGCTGGCTTGCGATATCTCGCCGATGATGCTGTTAACGTCCTGTACATGTTCGACCAACCCCGTCATGGTGGTTTCGGCGGTATCGACCAGTTGCATACCGTCCTGAATTTTTCCCACCGAGTCGTCGATCAGATCCTTGATCTCCCGTGCGGCAGTGGCGCTGCGCTGCGCCAGCGAACGGACTTCCGAGGCCACCACGGCGAATCCGCGGCCTTGTTCTCCGGCTCTGGCCGCTTCGACCGCCGCGTTAAGCGCCAGGATATTGGTCTGGAAGGCGATGCTGTCGATAACGCTGATGATCTCAGCCATACGTTGGGATGATTCGCGGATGCCGCGCATCCGCTGTGTGACCGATGCCATAACGTCGCTGCTGTGTTTGGCGGTATCCGTCGCTTTATCGGCGATCTGTGTTGCCTGCTGGGTATTGTCCGCCGTGTTTTTGACGGTGGAGGTCAACTGCTCCATTGACGATGCGGTTTGTTCCAGCGAGCTGGCCTGTTCTTCCGTCCGGGCGGAGAGATCCTGATTCCCGGCAGCGATCTGGGACGCTGCCGTGGCGATGGTTTCCGCGCCATCGCGCACCTGGCTGACGATGTGGCGCAGACTGTCATTCATTCTTGCCAGCGCCGCCAGCAACTGGCCGGTTTCGTCGTTGCCTTTGGTGACGATCCTTGTGGTCAGATCGCCTTGCGCCACGCTGTTGGCGACGGTTAACGCTTGTTGGATCGGGTGGGTGACGCTACGGGTGATAAGCCAGGAGATGATACAACCGACGATCGCGCTGAGCGCGGAGATAAACAGCAGCAATGCCCGGGTTTGGTTGTAACTATTGGTCATCTCATCCACCATGCTTTGCATGACATTGTCCTGATAGTCGACCAACTGGCGCACTTGCTCGCGGTACTGGCGTTGCACGTTGTTCATCGTAGTGGTGAATTCGCTGATGGCGCCATCGCGATCACCGGCATTGAGCTGTGCGACCAGTCTGTCGCCAGAGGCTAAAAAGAGTGGGCGAATTTTTTTTATTTCCTCCATAACGCTCCGGCTTTTTTCCTCATAGGCATCGCCATCCAGTTTATTGATCAGTTCTCCGACCTGTTTGCGAAAGCCGTTGATCATGGTGAGCGTCTCGGCAACTTGCTTTTCATCCGACACCAGCAATAAGCGCTGATACGCCACCAGGGTACTGTTTACTGCGTCGATCAGATCGTTGGCGGCGACAGTATCAGGGTAAACATCAGTGACAATTAATTTGGCATCTTCATGGAAATCAGAGAGTTTTGATGTTGATAGTATGCTGACAAAAAACAGCATCAACACCAGAAAAGCGAAACCGCTCCCCATGCGATAGCCAATACGCCAGTTTGATATATTCATTTTTGCTCCTTTGCTATTGCAGACAACATGTGAAAATCAAGTTGTTTTCTGTCAAGAAAACCGCATCAGCATTGAGGTAAAACGCTATCTACTGATGCAATATGTCAGGGGGAAATCATCAATGTAATGCTGAGTGAAATAAGCATCGTGGCCTGCAAGGTAAGAGTAGATTATTAACCAGAGCAGTGAATGATCTGCCTGTAATAATAAAATCTCCTCTTTTATCTGACTGACTATCTATTGAGGCATGCCGTCAGAGCCCGTACACAGGCAATAATGCCAAAGGGCCGAAAGGAGTGAACATGATGAATGAACCTCGCGTATTTGAATACGTTCGGTTTTTTGCCTGAATACCCAGAGTAAAATGGTTGGTGTACAAAGTTACACCGCACAAAATATATGGAATAACAGCTAAATTTATTAGCCTGATAAAAGCCATTATCATAAGTGGGCTAATATTGGCTTTAATGAATAGTCATGTCTTCACTCATTTTCTATCTCAATCATTTTTCCCTGACACTCTTTTTATTATCGTCAATCAGATGAATAACTTTACACATTTGATCGTTTTTATCACTCGAAAAAAAAATAACGATAGCTTTTGTCGATTGTAAAAGTCATATCGATCGTCACAACCATATGAAATACAAAAAATCATGGCTAGTTGCCGACTGAGAGATAAGTCATTGTCTGTTGCTACAGGTAAATATGGCGGCTGATAACGGAAATTATTCGATAAAATGTCGTATCTGAGGGGATAACATATTGTAGGCGGTGTCCCTTAACTCAACAATTGCTTCAAAAATAACCTGGTAGCCTCCAGTTTAGCTTCTGGTTGTTTTTTCCGAGCGGGTGGCAATACGGTGATTTTCGTTGAGTATCGCAAAACAATGCTGCACGACATTGTGTTTTTTGTTCAGGTGCGTGTCGAGGGGCCGACGTCCGTCCTGACTGGCCTTCTCTTCGGCCACTGACGATAACGCTCAGGTCAATCCCGCCAGGGCGCATCAGAGCAAAGAACCCAGAATATGTCATGCATGACATGTCTGTGCGCAAAGTAAGGATGCCCATCAGTGGAGGATCCTCTTTCAGGTGGCAGCATGGGAGACATCAGCGCCCATGCAGCATCGGGGAAATCGTGATGGGCCGAATTAAAGAACACTTTGTTTGTGGTGAAATCAACTCCCTGATTGTAAACGGTCTCAGCCTATCGATGTTGGTTGACCAGACGTGAAAATGATACTGGCATGTGGCGGCATAAATTGAATTTTCAGGGAAACGTGCCTGATTATGGGCATGAGTGCGGTGTGGGGGAGGGTGTCATCACCCCGCCGCCAGTACCGCTGTGATTGACAACATGTTATTTAGCGCATGCAGCACGATGGGCGCCAGCAGGCTGTTGGTGTGCAGCCGCAGTTGGCACAGGATGATCGAGAAGACGAATAGCCAGACGAAAGTGGTGGGCGACAGGTACTGAGCATGGCTGAGGGAGAAGATCAGCGATGTCAGGATGACGGTAATCTGGGTTGCATGTTTTCCCCACCCTAACCGGGCATTGAGTAGAAAACCGCGAAAGATAACTTCTTCAATCACTGGCGCCAGCAGGCACATGGTGGGGATCAGCAGATAGAGACTAAGCGATGGCATCTGGGGAAGGCTCATCATCCAGCGTTCCGGCTTGCCGAACAGGCCGTGTATCAGTGCCAGCAATAACAGCGCCAGCATCGGCAATAACGATTTTCCAGGATGGAGTTTACCCAGCGGCATCAGCCCGTAATGCTTCTGGTATTGCCGCCAGGCGATCAAAACAAAAGGCAGCCAGATAGCGAGATACAGCAACGGCGTAGCCAGACCTGCACGATATAGCGCGCGGTAGCCGGGAAGTACGGTAAACAGCAATGAAAGCGCAAACCAGGCGAGGAAAACGGCCAGGCAGACTAACGAATGGATAACTTTGTCTGAAGGTGGGTTCATTCAGGCGTCCCGCGATTGGCAGCCTCGATAGCTGCAAAATAGGCGCCGGACAAGGCCCGCCGGCGCAACCTGTTCGGCAATTGTGCCGCTTGAAGGCAGTATACCTACTGTCGCTGAGGCGAAAATGAAGTCCGGCGCTTTCTTGATGATGTTGCGTGTGCAGTCTCAAAAATAGGGGCTGGTGTAGGGCGTTTCGTCGGGGGGATGGCATGATTCGAGGTTAAGCTGATGCAGACGTTTTTTACTCAGGAATCGGCGATAACTTTTTTTAGACAATGTTCTTATCTGGATCGTTTATACCGGCGGCTTCATGTTTTTTACCCCGTCTTGGCCGATGGGAACTTCGATATGCCTCGTGTTTAAATTGTTCGTCGTTTCTGGGGTGATATTGCCTTTGCCGATATTCACTCAATAACCTAACCGATGCATTTTGATTGATGCTATTTGCCGTGATCCGGAAAGAAAGACAGCGCTCAATAATGTGATAACAGTCATGATTATCACATTATTGAATACAACGATAACGGGAAAAGACAGTGACCGCTTAGCACGACGAATGTTATCGGCAGTAGAAAAATGGTGGATGTCGAGTGGCTGGTCTATGCTTTTTAAAAACAGGAAGATGCAACAGACAATATGAGACAAATATTTTCTTTTTTCATGGCAGATAAGAACCAAGAGTTATTTGAAGAGAGCTATTAATCGCGTACAGTGAGTGGCTATGGGATTAATCCCAATTTGCTGTCACTGATTTGCCTTGCTACCGTACATTAAATAAATATTCGTATTGAGGACAGAATGGATAAATTTCAAAGAGAGATAGAGGAAAGAACCAATCTTACCTCATCTAACAAGTTTGAACTGCTGCTGTTCCGTTTGGGGTCTCCTACTGGTAAAGAAGAATCAGAGCTATACGGTATCAATGTGTTTAAACTCCGGGAAATTGTTCCGATGCCGGAGTTAACCAAAGCCGCGGGTATGGTGCCGCCGATGTTGGGTATGATCAATATTCGTGGTCAAATCATTCCTGTCATCGATCTTCCCAAAGTAGTGGGCAGCGTACCAAACACCGGACTGAACATTCTTCTGGTCACGGAATATGCGCGTAGCACTCAGGCGTTTGCCGTGGAATCGGTGGATGATATCGTTCGGCTTGACTGGAGCCAGGTCAATACGGCCGAGGCCGGCGTCGGCAGCAGTTATATCACCAGTATTGCCCGTCTCGATAACGATCCGAACACCAATCGTTTAGCGTTGGTGTTGGATGTTGAGCAGATTCTGCATGACATCATCCCGACCGAGCGTGAAATCAAGATTGAGAAAGTCGAAGATAAGACGTTCGATATTAAGCCGGGCGCTGTCGCTATTGTGGCTGAAGATTCTAAAGTGGCGCGCACCATGCTTGAACAGGGGCTTAAGATCATGAGTATCCCCTATATCATGCACATCACCGGTCTGGAGGCCTGGAACAAGATCAAAGCCATGGCGCAGGAAGCGCAGTCAGAAGGCAGGCCGATTTCCGATAAAATTGCCTTTGTGCTGACAGACCTGGAAATGCCTGAAATGGATGGGTTTACGCTGACGCGGAATATCAAACGCGAAGAGTTTCTGAAAAACGTTCCGGTGATCATCCATTCTTCACTGTCCGGTAGCGCCAACGAAGACCATGTGCGCAACGTCGGAGCGGATTCTTATGTCGCCAAATTTGAAGTCAACGAACTGGCGGCGGCGATTCATGGTGTGCTCGACAAGGTAAAACCCGCCGCACGGTAATGCTGCAATGCCCTTGTCTGCAAACGGAATGCGGGCAAGGGCGATGGTGTGCCTCCCTTCCAATATTTGTTGATGCTGTTCAGGCTCTGCATTTCTCCCACAAGGGTCATGTACGAATTACCCGCTCTACGAGCGATGTGCTGAATAAAATGAAGCACATAATCCATTGAGTTATGCATTCCTCATCGGTTCTTTTTTTTGCCGTCGGGCGCATGTGTTTACCTCTATCCCAGCTGGGATAGCACGCATTGCCACATAAAATCTGGATGCAAACAAGAATCGATATTGTGATTTAGTTGACTAGGCAGTAAAGTCATTTGAAATTAATGCCTGGTCAATTTTGTGATATGAAAAAAACGACGGAAGAACTTCAAATACTCGGCCTGCTGATTCATTTGGCCAACCAGTTTAAGGATCACCTTCTCAACGACTATTTTGCGGATAGCGATATTACGGCGCCGCAGTTCAAGGTGTTGATCAGCATACATAAAGGGTTCACCAGCCCAGTGGATGTAAGCAAAAACGTCATGATGGACGGTGGCGCGTTGAGCCGCATGATTGAACGGATGGTGAAACGCGAGTTGATTCTGCGCCAGCCGCATCCCAATGATAAACGTCAGATAATTTTGGCCTTGACGGACAAGGGCCGGGCGATTTGCCAACTGTTCGAGCAGGAAGGCATGCAAGTGTTGCCGGTGCAACTGACGACTCGTTTGACGCAGGAAGAGGCGGTGCAACTGGTACGTTTACTGACCAAAATGCTGCCGGATGACGTTACCGCTCGTTATTTACCCTACTAAACGGTTTACACCATGGGTAGGAGATTGGCAGGGCGCCGCCAATGTGCGACCGGATTGCGTAAGCACCAGGAACACTTAAGAGCAACAAACTGGCTGGATACATAAAAGGTTAATGACATGATGGATACCACCTCCACTTCCGTTTCTCCGGCACCCGGACGACGTAAACGTCAGTTTGCCATTCTGTTCGTTGTACTGTTGCTGGCTGCTGCGGGATGGGGCGCTTACTACCAGTTCTATCTGCGTTTTTATGAAGCTACCGACGATGCTTATGTGAGCGGCAACCTGATCACGTTGACGCCCCAGATCAGCGGCACAGTGACAAAAGTCAGTGTTGATGATGGCGATTATGTGGAGAAAGGGCAGGTGCTGGTGCAGCTCAGCCCGAGTGACACACTGATCGCGCTGCAACAGTCGGAAGCCTCGCTGGCCAAGACTGTGCGTGAGGTTCGGGGGCTTTACAGCACCGTCGACAACTATCAGGCCCAAGTCGTGTCCAAGCAGGTGGCGCTGCAACAGGCGATTGGCGATTACAATCGCCGCCGGGGCTTGGTGGCCAAAGGCGCTATTTCCACCGAAGATTTGGCGCATTATCAGGATGCGGTCAACAGCGCGCGTAGTGCGCTCGATGCAGCCGAGCAGACTTTGCGCACCAACCAGGCGATGGTGGACAACACCGTGATTGACGATCATCCGGATATCAAAAGTGCTGTAGCCGATTTACGCAGCAAATATCTGGATTGGGCGCGGAGCACTATTGTCGCGCCGGTCAGCGGTTATGTCGCCAAGCGTGCGGTTCAGGTGGGGATGCGGGTTAGCGCCGGTGCGACGCTGATGTCAATTGTCCCGCTCGAACAGGTTTGGGTTGATGCCAATTTCAAAGAAAGCCAGATGCAACAGATGCGGTTAGGGCAATCAGTGACCCTGACGGCGGATATCTATGGCGACAACGCGCAGTATCACGGCACGATACAGAGTCTGGGGATCGGTACCGGCAGCGCGTTCTCGCTGTTGCCTGCGCAAAATGCCAGCGGTAACTGGATTAAGATCGTACAGCGATTGCCAGTACGCATCGCGCTGGATCCCGAGGCGTTGAAGCAGCACCCGCTGCGTATCGGGCTGTCGATGCAGGCCCGTGTCGATCTCCGCGACAACCACGGCGAATTGTTGCCGACGGCCACCGTTAATACGCCGCGCTACAGTACGGATGTGTATGACGATCCGTTGCAGCAGGCCGACAAGCTGGTGGCGAAAATTCTGCACGACAACAGCCTGCCGCTAACGGGCAGCCGGGGTTAGCCGCGATGAACGATAAAGCCGCCTTTACGCCGCCGAGCCTGGCGCTGGCGACGCTGGCGATATCGCTGGCGACATTTATGCAGGTGCTGGACTCCACGATAGCCAATGTGTCGCTGCCGACGATTGCCGGGAATCTGGGCGTCAGTTCGGATCAGAGTACTTGGGTGATCACCTCGTTTGCCGTGTGTAACGCCATTTCCCTACCGTTGACGGGCTGGTTTTCGCGCATTGTCGGTCAACGTCGGTTGTTTATTGTTTCGGTGTTGTTATTCAGCCTGGCGTCGTTTCTCTGCGGTTTTTCGCACAGCATGACGGAACTGATTGTTTTCCGCGCATTGCAGGGTTTTTTCGCCGGCCCGATGTACCCCATGTGTCAGACGTTGTTGCTGATGATCTTCCCGCCTTCTCGTCGCAACATGGCGCTGGCGTTGTTGGCGATGGTGACGGTCGTCGGCCCGATCGTCGGCCCCATTACCGGTGGGTGGATTACCGACAATTATTCCTGGCCGTGGATTTTCTATATCAATGTGCCGATCGGCATATTCGCCTCGTTCGTGGTCTGGATGCAGCTGCGCGATTGGCAAGACAGCACCGAACGCGCCAGCGTGGATTATGTCGGCATCGGGCTGCTAGTGCTTGGCGTCGGTTTGCTGCAGGTCGTGTTGGATAAGGGTAACGATCTGGACTGGTTCGGCTCGTCGGAAATTGTCGTCATGTCCATTATTTCGGCGGTTGCGTTGGTGTCGTTTGTGATTTGGGAATTGGGGGAGCGTAATCCAATCGTCAATCTGAGGTTATTCGCCGATCGCAATTTCACTGTGGGCACTGTGGCGCTGATGTTGGGATACGCTGCGTTTTTCGCCATCAACGTGATCTTACCGCAGTGGCTCCAGACCTGGATGGGATATACCTCCACCTGGGCCGGCCTGGCGGCGGCACCGATGGGGATGTTGCCGATGCTGCTGACGCCGATCATCGGCCGTTATGGGAACCGGGTTGATTTGCGTCTGCTCGCCACCGTGTCGTTTGTGATTATGGGGCTGTCATGCCTGATGCGGGCCCAATTCAATACCAATGTGGATTTTGCGACTGTGGCGGGCGCGCAGCTGTTTATGGGGAGCGGCGTGGCGTTTTTCTTTGTGCCGCTGACCTCCATCCTGCTGTCCAGCCTGCACGGCAAAGACGTGGCGGAAGGGTCAGGTCTGGCGACGTTTCTGCGTGTGCTGGGCGGCAGCTTCGCCTCGTCGCTCACCACCTGGCTCTGGTCGCATCGTGAGATTTATCACCATGCGATCCTGAGCGAGAGCGTGTCGGTCTATAACCCGTCAGCAGTGAGCTATCTCAACCTGATGGGAGGGATCAGCCAGGCCAATCTGGCGCAGGTGGACAAGACGTTGCAACAGCAGGCGTGGATGGCCTCCACCATCGATTATTTTTATGTGCTGGGCTGGGGGTTCATGGGGTTGATCGTGATCATCTGGTTTGCCCGCCCTCCATTCACCCGAACGGGGCCGGCATCGGCAGGGCATTAGTCATCATCGCATTGATACACCGGCATTTTGATCTGTCGGGTTGTTCAATCAGTAGGTGTTTTTACCCTTCTCAATGGGAGTTAAAATCATGTTATCCATCATGCCGCCTATTATGAAATTTATCGCCGATCTGGTCGGCTGGATTGAAAGCCATCTTGAAAGCCCTCTGATGATCAGCGACGTGACGGCGAAATCGGGTTACAGCAAATGGCATTTGCAGCGGATGTTCAAGAAAGAGACCGGTATTTCGCTCGGGACCTATATTCGTAACCGGCGTCTGAGCCAGGCGGCGGTAGAGCTGAAGCTCACCAGCCAGACCATTCAGGAAGTGGCGTTGCGTTACTGTTTTGATTCCCAACAATCCTTTACCCGCACGTTCAAAAAACATTTCGGCACGTCGCCGGGCCATTACCGTAAGCAGTCATCGTGGGATTTCTCCAGCCTGCAGCCGTCTCTGCGGCTCAATGTGAATGCAGTGCCGGTGCCTGAGGTGGTAGCGTTGCCCCGACGGCCGGCCAATAGCCGTCGTTTTGAATACACGCAAGTGGTCGATGATCTGGTTCAGGTCAATAATATTGCCCATCGCCCGACTTTATGGGAGAAGGCATGCGGCCGTAGTCGCGCTGCGGATGTGTCTATCTATGTGTCTTCGACGGTTTATCCGGACGATAACCGCATCAAGCGCCAGGTGAGGGTGAGCTATGATGTTGGTGTCATCACGCATGCGGAAGAACTGCTTGCGGATGATGACGGTATCGGGGAACAGGGCACTGATGTGGATAGTTATCTGCGATTCCGTTTTAGCGGTGATTTGCAGGAATATCAGACCTTTCTTCGGGCAATATATCACCATATCCTTCCTGGCCGGCCCTATACGAAGATGGGAAACCATGACTTGGAGATTGTGCGTTGTCAACGCCGGCCAGATGGTGCGATAGATACCGGACAGTTTGAGGTTGACTATTTTATTCCATTTAATCGTCATTAAATGATGGTCGGGATGTTTATGCTTCTCGACTGTTCCAACGACGGTTTGTGATATCAGCCGCCTGAGGCGTTATTCTTGGTGCCCGCATTGTCAATGCGGACGGGCCTGACCTGTAGTGGTCAAGTAAAATTGGCCACGGTTTTACGGTAAGAACGATATCTATTTTCCGATTCTTCCGGTGTCAGTCCTCCATTATAGTAATGGGGTCTGACACTGTTGTAATAGCTCAATATATAAAGACTAATCTGCTTCTGTGCTTCATGTTTGTCACGGTAGCCATCTGTCGGTACCCATTCTGTCTTCAGGCTACGGAAGAAGCGCTC
>NZ_JAAWVW010000028.1:0-29059 GCF_014855505.1 Musicola keenii
GCAATGCCGCGATGCTGAAACTGCCGCCGAGACGGGAGCGGGAGTATGAAAGAGAAGTGAGGCAAAAAAAGCCCAAATACCCTTTTAAAAACAATGCCAGTCACCTTAAGTGACTGGCATTAGCCGATAGGCTCCCTCTTTTTGTTTATAGAACCCCTCGCCTGCTAGGCGGAGGGTTCCGTAAAGCTTCCAGCGTTGAGGCGGATATTTACTTTTACTGTTCGCCACTGTCGGCCGGTTTGTCCGTCGACGTGCTTGGTTGACGGCGTTTGCCGATATTTTTGCGATCGCGATGCCGAACCTTGACTTTGGCTTTTTGCTTCTCTTTTTCTTTCTCTTTTTGCTCTTTACGTTTGGCCAGGGCCTTCTTCGAGGGTTTCCCCGTGGACTTTTCGCTAGGCGCGCGCGTCGTTGGACGTAGTTCCTCAACAACGCGCATTTTGAGCGGTTCGTTCAGATAGCGGCTGACTTTTCCGAGCAGCAGATGATCGTGAGCTTCTACCAGTGAGATAGCGCATCCTTTGCGGCCTGCTCGTCCGGTACGCCCGATGCGGTGCAAATAAATATCGGCAGTACGCGGCATATCGAAGTTGAAAACATGGCTAATATCCAAAATATCCAGCCCCCGGGCCGCCACATCGGTTGCCACCAGTACGTTTACCCGGCCGTTGCTCAAACGTGTAATCGCCTCGTTGCGTTTGGCCTGCACCATTTCGCCTTCCAGATAGCAGGAGTCGATACCCGCCTGGCGAAGCCAATCGACTAGCTCATGCACGCGCTCGCGTTTGCGAACGAAAATAATGGAGCGGGTCACATCGGGTTGGCGAAGCAAATGGCACAGCAGCGCCGTCTTATGCTCGATATTGTCTGCCCGGTAGTACCATTGCAGTATTTTTTTCCGTTCCCGGCGTGAGGGATCCGCTTCAACAGAAACCGGTTCGTTGAGCAACCGTTCGGCGAAATCCTGAACCGCGTTGCCTTCCAGCGTAGCGGAGAACAGTAACGTTTGTTTGCGCCAGCGGGTTTCTCCGGCGATATGTTCGATGTCCTGGGCGAATCCCATATCCAGCATGCGGTCAGCCTCATCGAGAATTAACGTTTCCACTGCCCGGCAGTCGAAGTTTTCTTCTTTGATGTACTGCAACAGACGCCCTGTGGTTGCGACGACGACGTCCTGATTTTCGCTGAAGACTTCAGCATGGTTCATGTAGGCGACACCACCGGTGATCGTGGCGATATCCAGATGGGTATGAGCCGCTAACGTACGCGCTTGATCAGCAACCTGCATGGCCAGTTCCCGTGTCGGCGTCAGGATGAGGATACGAGGCGGTCCTGATTTTTTGCGAGGAAAATCCAGCAGATGTTGCAAGGCTGGCAGCAAGTAAGCGGCTGTTTTACCTGTGCCGGTCGGCGCGGATCCCAGTATGTCCCTGCCATCCATCGCCGGGGGAATCGCCGCCGCCTGAATGGCTGTCGGACGCTTGAACCCCATATCATTCAGGGCCTCAAGCAGGCTTTCATCAAGGTCAAACTCGGAAAAATTGGTTGCAGTCATGATCCACCTCTGTTCGGGGCGCCGATTATAGACGTATTACTCTGCTTGTTCATCTGTTAAAGCAGAACGGCGATTAAGCCCCCCGAAGAATGAATGCAATGGTTTCTGCGTGAAGTCGGGGGTGAGCGTCACCTATAATGCCGGATATTACCGCGTTGCGCTGACAGAAAAAGGATCGACATACATGAGTGCTCGGCAGCCTACGCCTGACTTGCGTGCTGATGGTTTTACTTTTAAACGGTTTTTTATTGCTCATGACCGCTGTGCCATGAAAGTGGGAACCGATGGCATATTACTGGGTGCTTGGGCGCCGTTGCGTCATGAAAGCCGGATTCTGGACGTTGGTTGCGGATCGGCGCTGATTTCCCTGATGCTGGCCCAACGATGTGAGGGACGGGTTCCGGTGGATGCCGTGGAGCTTGATATTGCAGCCAGCGAACAAGCGGCGGAAAACGTTGCGGCATCCCCCTGGCGCGATACGGTGGTGGTTCATCAGGCAGATATCGTCGAGTTTGCCTGTACGACGCCGCATCGCTATTCGCTGGTGGTGAGCAATCCGCCTTATTTTGCCGCTGGCGTCGCGTGCGCATCGCCACAGCGGACGCAGGCACGCTATACCAGCGCGTTGTCGCATGAGGCGTTGTTGCATTCGGTGAGTGCGGTGCTGATGCCGGAAGGGCGCTTTTGCGTGGTGTTGCCTAGCCAGATTGCCGGGGACTTTCTCTTCCTTGCTGAATCCTTGCAATGGCATTTGGCGTTGCGGGTTGATGTGGCTGACAATCCTCGGCGTCCGGTACATCGTGTCCTGCTGGCATTAACGCAAGCACCGATTGACCCTGTGTATAGCAGCGCGTTGTTGATCCGTGATGAATGGCAGCAATATTCACCGGATTATCGGGCGCTCACACGGGATTTCTACCTGTCTATGTGAGCGCTTGCTGACGGCTATGGCCGGGGGCGCTTACGGATGCAGCATGGTGGGCTGGAGAGTATCCGTATGTTCCGGGTAGTCCAGCGTGTAGTGCAGACCGCGGCTCTCTTTGCGGGCTAGCGCACACCGCACGATCAATTCGGAGACTTGCACCAGATTGCGTAATTCCAGCAGATTGTTGGAAATACGGAAATTGGCGTAATACTCGTTGATTTCCTGTTGCAACAGGTTAATGCGGCGGAGTGCGCGTTCCAGGCGTTTGGTGGTCCGCACGATGCCGACATAGTCCCACATGAATAGCCGAAGCTCATGCCAGTTGTGTTGGATGACCACCTTTTCGTCGGAGTTTTCCACCTGGCTTTCGTCCCAGGGGGGAAGGTTGTCGACCAGTGTTTTGTGGGGTAAACGCCGCAGAATGTCTTCGGCGGCTGACCAACCGTAGACCAAACATTCCAGCAATGAGTTCGATGCCATTCGGTTGGCGCCGTGCAGACCGGTATAGCTGACTTCGCCAATGGCGTAGAGGCCGCTGAGATCGGTGCGGCCCTGCTGATCTACCACCACTCCGCCACAGGTATAGTGGGCTGCGGGGACGATAGGGATCGGCTCCCGGGTAAGATCGATGCCCAGCGACAGGAGTTTGTCGTAAATAGTAGGG
This sequence comes from Musicola keenii, assembly GCF_014855505.1. NCBI lineage: Bacteria > Pseudomonadati > Pseudomonadota > Gammaproteobacteria > Enterobacterales > Pectobacteriaceae > Musicola > Musicola keenii. Next base: position 3,145 of record NZ_JAAWVW010000028.1, read on the forward strand.
AAATGCTGGGTAATGAAGTCGGCGGGTTTGTGGCTGATATCCAGATACATGCAGTCCGCACCCAGCCGCTTCATTTCATGGTCGATGGCGCGCGCTACGATATCTCTGGGCGCCAGTTCCGCCCGAGCGTCGAATTCGGGCATGAAACGGCTGCCATCTGGTCGTTTCAGATAGGCGCCTTCACCACGCAGCGCCTCTGTCAGCAGGAAATTTCGTGCTTGCGGATGATAAAGGCAGGTGGGATGAAACTGGTTGAACTCCATGTTCGCCACCCGGCACCCTGCTCGCCATGCCATAGCGATACCATCGCCGGAAGAAATATCAGGATTGGTGGTGTATTGATAAACCTTCGAGGCACCGCCCGTGGCCAGAACGACAGCTTTGGCCCGGCAGGCTTCGACATGTTCCTTCTCCCGATTCCAGATGTAAGCGCCTACTACACGTTTGTGACCGGACAGCCCGAGCTTACTGGATGTGATCAAATCAACAGCATTGTAACGCTCCAACAGGATGATATTGGGATGCTGTCTGGCCTGAGATACCAGCGTGGTTTCCACTTCTTTGCCGGTGGCGTCTGCGGCATGCAGAATGCGACGATGGCTGTGGCCACCTTCGCGCGTCAGGTGGTAACGTGCTTCACCCTGCTCGTCGGTTTCAGTATCGAACAGCACGCCTTGATCGATCAGCCACTGAACACACTGTTTGGCATTTCGGGTGATAAAGGAAACTGCTTCGCGATCACACAGCCCATCACCGGCAATGAGCGTATCTTCAATATGCGACTCAATGCTGTCGGTTTCGTCGAAAACTGCGGCGATACCACCCTGAGCATAAAACGTGGCGCTTTCGTTCAAGGGGCCTTTGCTAAGCACCATAACTCTGGCATGAGAGGCCAGACGAAGTGCAAGGGAAAGCCCGGCGGCGCCGCTACCGATGATGAGGACATCACAAGAGTGTTCTGTCGTTGAATGGTGTTTTGTCGTCGAAGGCATGATGTTTGTTTAGTTTATAAAACAATGCTAGTGATGCTAGCATCAATAAATGCATTCATACATCATTTTTGTTTAGTTTATTAAACATTGTGGCGGAAGGGATGTTGCGGCTGGTGGTTCGGGATGCCAGGGGCGTACTTTTAACGTATGATTTTCATGGTTGTGTGACATACCTGACGGAATTGAACGAAGGTTGTCCGATGCATGTACGGCATGCTTTGCGTGAAGAGCAAAATAAAAATGCCATGTGTGGAACTTTATGACGCAAACCAGACTCGAAACGAGTGCTTGCTCGATTTTTATGATAATGGCTGGCGGTACGTAATTGGGGCGTGGAGGCAGATTTGGGGAGATATTACCTCGGATGAGCGAGCAGTTAGCGGATCAGGTGCTGGTTGAGCGGGTCCAGAGAGGCGACAGGGCGTCGTTTAATTTACTGGTCGTTCGCTACCAACATAAGGTGGCGAGTCTGGTATCCCGTTATGTTCCGCCCGGTGATGTACCTGACGTTGTACAGGAATCATTTATTAAAGCCTATCGCGCGCTAGAGTCATTTCGCGGAGAAAGCGCGTTCTATACCTGGCTGTATCGTATCGCGGTCAATACCGCAAAAAATTATTTGGTTGCTCAGGGGCGTCGTCCACCTTCCAGCGATGTGGACGCCAACGATGCCGAAAATTATGAAAATGTCGGCGCGTTAAAAGAAATTTCGAACCCTGAGAACTTAATGTTGTCAGAAGAGTTACGACGGATCGTTTTTCAGACTATTGAGTCGTTGCCTGAAGATTTGCGGATGGCGATTACATTACGTGAACTGGATGGGTTGAGTTATGAGGAGATTGCCGAAATCATGGACTGCCCCGTCGGTACCGTTCGGTCTCGAATATTCCGCGCAAGGGAAGCGATTGATAATAAAGTGCAACCGCTTATTCAGCGTTAGCTTGCTCTGAATGTTACTCATGACGAATTTGACAAGGTAGGGTGAGGTATGCAGAAAGAGAAACTTTCCGCTCTGATGGACGGTGAGGCGATAGATAATGAATTGCTGAAATCCTTGTCGCAAGACCAGGAGTTACAACAATGCTGGCAGAGTTATCATGTGGTTCGCGACACGTTGCGTGGAGAAGTCTGTGAACGCCTGTTGAATGTAGATATTGCATCCAGAGTGGCAGCAGCACTGGAGCAGGAGCCGGTGCGGATTGCTCCTCAACGGGTTCAGGATGCCCAACCTCATCCGGATGCATGGCAAAAAATGCCGTTCTGGCGTCGTGTGCGGCCGCTGGTCAGCCATTTGACGCAGATTGGTGTCGCGGCCTGTGTTTCGCTGGCAGTGATTGTCGGGGTTCAGCACTACCAGCAAAATAACGCTGCAATGGATAATACGGCGGATGCGCCGGTAATCAGTACATTGCCGGTTATGGGTTCGGCATCGCCGGTCAGTTTGAGCGTTCCATCGGAAAATGGCGTTGCACACTCCGGTCAGCGTCAGATGCAGGCGCAGCATGAACGGATTAATGCGCTGCTACAGGATTATGAGCTGCAACGCAGAGTGCATTCAGAGCAATTGCAGCCGCAGGGTGAACAACAGCAGGCTGCTGTACAGGTCCCAGGGACTCAATCATTAGGAATCCAGCCGCAGTAATGAAGCGTTTTTGGTTTGCCGCAAGTGTATTGCTGGGAAGCCTGTCTTATTCCTCCTTCGCCCCGGCGCAAAGCGATACCGGGGCGTTGTTGCAGCAGATGGGCAGCGCCAGTCGATCTTTGAATTATGAAATCCACTTCATCAACGTTTCCCGCCAGGGAATCGAATCGTTGCGTTATCGCCATATTATCGACGGGAAGGACACCTTGGCGGAGTTGGTTCATTTGGACGGCCCTCGGCGAGCTGTTGTTCAAAAAGGTCATGAAATCAGTTATTTCGAATCAGATTCTGAGCCTTTTACTTTGTCTGGCGATCATATTGTCGATGCGTTGCCTTCGCTGATTTTTGCTAATTTCGATCGGTTATCGACATATTACGATTTCATCCCAACCGGGCGTATTCGCCTGGCTGATCGGCAAGGTGATGTGATTCGGGTTGTATCTCGTGATGGTACCCGTTTCAGCTATGTTATCTGTCTGGATTCTGAGTCTCATTTACCATTGCGGGTCGATTTGCTCGATCAAAACGGCGAACTGTTGGAACAGTTCCGTATTGTTTCTCTTTCGTTTGATGACCATGAGGTTCAGTCGGCGGTAAAACCGCTGGATAGTCTGAATTTACCGCCACCGGTGAATATCCCGGCTGGGACTACAGCGAATTTCAACTGGATTAGCGAGTGGCTACCGGCAGGGGTTGAAGAGATCTCCCGCAGCCAAAGAACGTTGCCCGGCGTCAACGGCGTGGTGGAGTCGCGACTATATAGCGACGGTTTGTTTAGCTTTTCCGTCAATATCAGTCCGGTTGGCGAGAAACACCCTGATCAAAATGCGTTGCTGGGGCGTAAAGCTATTCATACCGAGGTTCGTAATGAGCACGAGATTACTGTGATTGGTGAGTTGCCGCTGGCGACGGCGAGACGAATCGCCGATAACGTGATATTCAAGGCATCACAATGATAAAAGAGTGGGCTACGGTTATTTCATGGCAAGCAGGCCGCGCCCTGTTGCGTTGTGAACCTCGTTCGGGATGCAGTAGTTGTCAGACTCGCACATCCTGCGGCACAGGGTTGCTCAGCGGGAATGACGGCGATAGTGTCATGCACCAACTGTGGGTTCCCTATTCAAAACCGTTACTGCCTGGGCAGCGAGTAGAAATTGGTCTTGCTGAAACCAGCTTACTGCGCTCGGCGATGCTGGTTTATCTGGTGCCTTTGCTGGGGCTGCTGGCTGGCGCAGGCGGAATGCAGTTTTGGTTGAACAGTGAACCGGCATCAGTGTTTGGCGCGTTCTTCGGGGCGGCAGTAAGCTTTATGGGGATCCATAGAATGTCGTCCAGAATGGGGAATGATCGACGCTATCAACCGGTTATTCTGCAGGTTGCCTTGCCTGAATCGGTATTACGTGCAAGCGTCACGCCTTAACCTGGCCATGATGGCTGTCCAGCAGATATCCCTTTCGCGATTAACTCCATATTTTTTCCTATTTAAATCACTTTTTACTGCTGTTTTCAGTTTATTTCTCGGGTATCGCTGCGGGAGCGTTCATAATCACAGGTATTGGTATCGGCCATGACTAGGTTTTCCCTCGCATGGCATGTAGAATGCTGCGATTCGGGTATATGACAGCAGCTATGGTTGTCAATGACGCGCATGCCGATCGGCAATAATTTCAGAAATACCAAGGTAGAAAAACTTTTATAATGAAGCATATACGAAATTTTTCCATTATTGCTCACATCGACCACGGTAAGTCGACTCTCTCTGATCGCATCATCCAGATCTGTGGTGGTTTGTCCGAACGGGAAATGGAAGCGCAGGTGCTGGATTCCATGGATCTGGAGCGTGAACGCGGCATTACCATCAAGGCGCAAAGCGTCACTCTGGATTACAAGGCGTCTGACGGTCAGATCTATCAGCTGAACTTCATCGATACGCCAGGCCATGTCGATTTTTCTTATGAAGTTTCCCGCTCTCTGGCTGCGTGTGAAGGCGCTCTGCTGGTGGTTGATGCCGGTCAGGGGGTTGAAGCGCAGACGTTGGCGAATTGCTATACCGCTATCGAGATGGATCTGGAAGTCGTTCCGGTTCTGAACAAGATTGACCTGCCGGCCGCCGATCCTGATCGCGTCAGTCAGGAAATCGAAGACATCGTCGGGATTGATGCCACGGATGCCGTGCGTTGCTCAGCAAAAACCGGCGTGGGCGTTCCGGAGGTACTTGAGCGCCTGGTGCGTGATATTCCGCCGCCGGTGGGTGATCCTGAAGCGCCGCTGCAGGCGTTGATCATTGACTCCTGGTTTGACAATTATTTGGGCGTCGTATCCCTGATTCGTATCAAGAACGGTAGCTTGCGTAAAGGCGATAAGGTCAAGGTGATGAGCACCGGCCAGGTTTATAATGCCGAACGTCTGGGTATTTTTACGCCGAAACAGGTTGACCGCGATGTGCTGCAATGTGGCGAGGTCGGTTGGTTGGTGTGTGCCATCAAAGATATTCTGGGTGCGCCAGTGGGGGATACCTTAACGCTGGCTCGTAACCCAGCGGAGACGCCGCTGCCGGGGTTCAAAAAAGTAAAACCCCAGGTTTATGCCGGTTTGTTCCCGGTCAGTTCCGATGACTATGAAGCGTTCCGCGATGCACTGGGTAAACTGAGCCTGAACGATGCGTCATTGTTTTACGAGCCGGAAAGTTCTACTGCGCTGGGTTTTGGTTTCCGTTGTGGTTTCCTTGGATTGTTGCACATGGAAATCATCCAGGAACGTCTGGAACGTGAATACGATCTGGATCTAATTACCACTGCGCCGACTGTCGTGTATGAAGTGGAAACCACCAGCCATGAAACCATCTACGTAGACAGTCCTTCCAAACTACCACCGGTCAACAATATCCATGAACTGCGGGAGCCGATCGCAGAATGCCATATGCTGATGCCGCAGGAGTATTTGGGTAATGTGATTACTCTCTGCGTAGAGAAGCGCGGTGTGCAGACCAATATGGTTTATCACGGCAACCAGGTTGCGCTGACTTATGACATTCCAATGGCGGAAGTGGTGTTGGATTTCTTTGATCGCCTCAAATCGACATCACGCGGTTATGCATCGCTGGATTATGGCTTCAAACGTTTCCAGACGTCTGACATGGTGCGAGTGGATGTGCTGATTAATAACGAGCGGGTCGATGCGCTGGCATTGATTACCCATCGCGAGAATTCACAGTACCGCGGCCGCGAGTTGGTAGAAAAAATGAAGGATTTAATCCCGCGTCAACAGTTCGATATCGCTATTCAGGCGGCTATCGGCAACCACATTATCGCGCGATCCACCGTGAAACAGCTGCGTAAAAACGTTCTGGCCAAGTGCTATGGCGGTGATGTCAGCCGTAAGAAGAAACTGTTGCAAAAACAGAAAGAGGGTAAAAAACGCATGAAGCAGGTAGGTAACGTCGAACTGCCACAGGAAGCGTTTTTGGCCATTCTGCATGTGGGCAAGGAAAGTAAATAACACCTGAGGAGTTGGCATGGCCAATATGTTTGCCTTGATTCTGGCGTTGGCGACGCTGGTGACTGGCATTGTCTGGTGCCTGGAGCGTTTCAAATGGGCCCCGGCTCGCCGCACCAAAGCCGCGGCGCTCAGTCAGCAAGCGGGTAGCACTGTTGGTGATACACCATCGGTGGTCAGCCTGAAGCAGCCCGGTTGGATTGAAACCTGTGCATCAGTATTCCCGGTATTAGCGTTAGTGTTTATTGTGCGTTCATTTATCTTCGAACCGTTCCAGATTCCGTCTGGTTCAATGATGCCAACCTTGCTGATTGGGGATTTTATTCTGGTGGAGAAATTCGCCTACGGCATTAAGGACCCGATAACCCAGACGACGCTGCTGGAAACTGGGCATCCGCAACGTGGCGACATTGCTGTGTTCAAGTATCCTGTCAACCCGAGGCTGGACTACATCAAGCGGGTGGTGGGGTTGCCAGGCGATCGCGTCAGCTATGATCCGCTTGCCAAGCAAGTCACCATCCAGCCGGGGTGCAATGATCCACAGCGTTGCGACAAGGCGTTGCCGGTGACTTATAGCAATGTTGAAGCCAGTGATTTTGTACAGACTTTTAACGGTACTGGCCGTGAAATGAGCAGTGGTTTCTATCAGATCCCTGTTGGTCAGCCCAGCGAGGGTATTCGCATGGCTGCTCGTAAAGAGACGCTGGGTGAAGTTACGCATAATATTCTGATGGTTCCCGGCGCGCAGGATCAGTTGGGGATGTACTATCAACAGTCGCGACAGCCGTTGGCATCCTGGGTTGTCCCCGCCGGTCATTATTTCATGATGGGTGATAATCGAGATAATAGTGCGGACAGTCGCTACTGGGGATTTGTGCCGGAGAAGAATCTGGTCGGCAAAGCAACGGCAATCTGGATGAGTTTTGAGAAACAGGAAGGCGAATGGCCTACCGGTATTCGCCTGAGTCGGATTGGCGGTATTCATTAAATCAATGTAAATAAACACGCAGCATATTTGAGTCTTCCGTTGTAGAATATTTCAAATAAATAAACGCAGGCTCCCGGGTGGGAGCCACTGCAAACGAAACAGTTTTGACTAGTAGTATGAAAAGACAGGTCTGTTCCGTATGCTGTTGTTTAATAAAGCATTATAGGTTTTCTGGTAACACATGAATCCCATCCTCATAAATCGCTTACAAAAAAAACTAGGTTATACTTTCCAACAATACGATCTTTTATTGCAGGCTCTGACCCATCGTAGCGCCAGCAGTAAACATAATGAAAGGCTGGAGTTTCTCGGAGATTCCATTCTGAGTTTTGTGATCGCTAATGCGTTATATCATCGTTTTCCTCGTGTTGATGAAGGCGATATGAGCCGGATGCGCGCTACATTGGTTCGTGGCAATACGCTGGCGGAAATTGCCCGGGAATTTGAATTGGGCGAGTGTCTGCGGCTTGGGCCGGGAGAGTTGAAAAGCGGCGGTTTTCGTCGTGAATCCATTCTGGCGGATACCGTGGAGGCGTTGATTGGCGGCGTGTTCCTGGATAGTGATATTCAGACGGTCGAACGTCTGATTCTCAAGTGGTATCAGAGCCGTCTGGATGCCATCAGTCCCGGAGATAAACAGAAAGATCCGAAAACCCGATTGCAAGAGTTTTTGCAAGGACGACACCTTCCGCTGCCGACATATCTGGTGGTGCAGGTGCGGGGGGAAGCACACGATCAGGAGTTCACTATTCACTGCCAGGTTAGCGGTTTCGGCGAGCCGGTAGTGGGAACCGGATCAAGCCGTCGCAAAGCTGAACAGGCTGCGGCCGAACAAGCGTTGAAAAAGCTGGAACTTGAATGAGCGAAGAGCAAACCTACTGCGGCTTTGTCGCAATAGTCGGCCGTCCGAATGTCGGCAAATCCACCTTACTGAACCAGTTACTGGGTCAGAAGATATCTATTACCTCCCGCAAACCGCAGACGACACGCCATCGCATTATGGGGATCCATACGGAAGGGCCGTATCAGGCTATCTATGTGGATACACCAGGGCTACACATTGAAGAAAAGCGAGCTATCAACCGGTTGATGAACCGTGCCGCCAGCAGTTCGATTGGTGATGTAGAACTCATTGTTTTCGTTGTGGAAGGTACCCACTGGACCGACGATGACGAGATGGTGGTCAATAAGTTGCGGGAACAAAAAACACCTGTCGTGCTTGCGATCAATAAGGTCGATAACATTACGGATAAGTCTTTGTTGTTGCCCCATATCCAGATGTTGAGCGAAAAGATGAAATTTTTGGATGTGGTGCCTATTTCAGCGGAAAAAGGCACTAACGTTGATGCGATTGCCAGCATTGTGCGTAAACATCTGCCGCAGAGTCTTCATCATTTTCCGGAAGACTATATTACCGATCGTTCCCAGCGGTTTATGGCGTCTGAGATTATTCGTGAAAAACTGATGCGTTTTTTGGGCGAAGAGCTGCCGTATTCGGTAACAGTGGAGATTGAACGCTTCGTCGCCAATGAGCGTGGTGGGTATGACATTAACGGGTTAATTCTGGTAGAGCGCGAAGGCCAAAAGAAAATGGTGATTGGCAATAAAGGCGCCAAGATCAAAACGATTGGCATTGAAGCGCGTCAGGATATGGAACGGATGTTCGAAGCTCGGGTTCATCTCGAACTGTGGGTGAAAGTTAAATCAGGCTGGGCGGATGATGAACGTGCGCTGCGTAGCCTGGGATATATCGACGATTTATAAGGGTCGATGCCTATGGAGGGATGGCAGCGCGCGTTTGTGCTTCATGGGCGACCTTATAGTGAAACCAGCCTGTTGCTGGACTTGTTCACTGAAAATGAAGGGCGGGTCAGAGTGCTGGCCAAAGGAGCCCGGGCCCGTCGTTCAAACCTTAAAGGTGCTCTCCAACCGTTTACGCCGCTGTTGGTTCGTTGGGGAGGGCGCGGCGAAGTCAAAACGTTGCGCAATGCCGAGCCCGTTTCGCTGGCATTACCACTTCATGGTGCTTTGCTCTATAGCGGTTTATATGTCAATGAGCTGCTGATGCGAGTCCTGGAATTCGAAACCGACTATTCCGCTTTATTCTTTGATTATCTTTATTGCTTACAACAACTTGCCGCAGCACAAGGGTCTCCGGAGCCTGCCTTGCGGCGATTCGAACTGGCATTATTGGCGCATCTTGGGTATGGCGTTGATTTTCTCCACTGCGCGGGCAGCGGGGAGCCGGTTTCCGACACGATGACTTACCGTTACCGGGAAGAAAAAGGGTTTATCGCTAGTCTGGTGGTGGATAATCGTAGTTTTACCGGTAGAGAGTTACAGGCGCTTGCTGCCCGCGAATTCCTGGACATGGAGGCGTTGCGTGCTGCTAAACGTTTCACTCGCATCGCTCTGAAGCCTTATTTGGGGCCTCGCCCGCTGAAAAGCAGAGAACTGTTTCGGCAATTTCTGCCTAAACGATACATGCCGCCTTCGAAAGGAGAGGCATAAGTTAATGTGAATATGCCGTCGCGGTTATCATGGGTGTACACTGACGCAATCGTTTTACTGATGAAGGATAAATCATGTCTGAGTTGTTGTTGGGCGTAAATATCGATCACGTCGCCACCTTGCGTAATGCGCGTGGTACTGCGTATCCGGATCCGGTGCAGGCGGCATTTATCGCCGAACAGGCGGGAGCAGATGGGATCACTGTGCATTTGCGGGAAGATCGGCGCCATATCACCGATAGGGATGTCAGGTTGTTGCGTCAAACCATCCAGACCCGGATGAATCTGGAAATGGCAGTGACTGATGAAATGCTGGCTATTGCCTGTGAACTGAAACCGCATTTTTGTTGCCTGGTACCGGAAAAACGCCAGGAAGTCACAACGGAAGGCGGCCTGGACGTTGCCGGACAGTTGGAAAGAATGAAGATCTCGGTAGCCAGATTGCGTGATGCCGGGATTCAGGTTTCCCTGTTTATTGATGCGGATCATGCGCAGATAGACGCTGCCGCCGCCTGTGGCGCACCCTATATTGAAATCCACACTGGCGCCTATGCCGATGCGGCTGATGAACACACCCGCCAGCTAGAATTTGCCCGCATTCGTGAGGCAGCCGTTTATGCCGCCGGCTTGGGGATTAACGTTAATGCCGGGCACGGATTGACCTATCACAATGTACAACCTATTGCAGCACTGCCTGAGATGCATGAGTTGAACATCGGTCACGCCATTATTGGTAGAGCAGTGATGAGTGGTCTCGCCGACGCAGTCGCAGACATGAAGTCCCTGATGCGGGAAGCACGTCGTTAATGGCAATACTGGGGCTCGGTACGGATATTGTAGAGATCGCCAGAATTGAAGCGGTGGCCGGGCGTTCCGGCGACCGTTTGGCTAGACGGGTTCTTAGTGAGCATGAGTGGCGGCAATACCAGATGCATCATCAGCCGATGCGTTTTCTTGCCAAGCGTTTCGCAGTAAAGGAAGCTGCGGCTAAAGCGTTTGGTACTGGAATTCGAAATGGCTTGGCTTTTGCCCATTTTGAGGTGTTCAACAATGGAATGGGAAAACCTGAACTGAAATTGCTCGCTCGCGCGGCAGAACTGGCTGTGGAAATGGGCGTAAGACACATTCATGTTTCTCTGGCGGATGAGCGGCACTATGCCTGTGCCACAGTCATCATTGAGAGTTGAATGATGAGTCAGAGTTTATCTGCATGGTGCAACTGAACGAATTTCTCCCAAAGTTGCTCGGTATTTTCCTGGCGGTTGGGATCTTTCAGAATTGTATTATCGATCGGGCAAACCCGTTGGCAGGTGGGGATGTCATAATGTCCGACACATTCGGTACAGCGTAACGGGTCTATTTCATAAATCTCTATCCCCATGGAGATTGCCTGATTAGGGCATTCCGGTTCACACATATCGCAGTTTATGCATTTTGCGGTAATCAGCAGAGCCATGTTATTTCCCTTCTATAAAACGGCGCCGATTATACTCTGGCAATGTGTTTTACACACTCGGTACCTTCATCAAGGCGATGAGGCCGAGTAAAACACAAAAACAGAGTCTATTCTGCTGATTGATAGCGTATATGGCGGGTAGACTTAACTTGATTATGTAGTTGCAGTGTGTTTTTTTCATAGTCGTTTGATATAAAAACAATTTTTCCCATGCAATGTATCCGTCATGTTTACTTTGTAATGTAATTCATCTTACATCCGGCCAGGATAAAGTTTGTCAGGGTTCACTCGATAAACTTATATGTGCATGTGGTATATTTTTTGTTGGTAAGCGTATCTTTCATGGCGGAATATCTGGTGCAGCAAAATAGTCACTTTAATCAGTCCGGCCCTGCCATCTCTTCATCAGGAGAAGAAGGATGCGTTGATGTTGATTCTTGGCGCTGTTGCCATCGACGCTACACATTTCAGCCGATTTATCGGACATCAGGTCGGCTGATGGGAATCGAATTGTTGACCGCCGTATTTCATCCCTCTTCTCCCCAGACTCTCCTCTCGCCCGAGAAATATTTTTCCCACCTTAATGTTGTTGAACGGTTGGATATTGTTATTGATCAACTTCGGTTTCTGAATCAGTGGTCTCTCCGTTTCCAGAACGATGGCTTGCGTGCGTCCGTCAATATCGATGGCTTGACGCTTCTAGCTCTGCAGGACAACCGTGCAGCAAAGAAACTGCTCTCTTCTATGCCGTGGTTGCGTTTTGAACTGGTAGAGAACCTGGATGTGCTCCCCAAAGACAAGCTGGCGGGGTTGCCAGAGGCGAATCGATTGTGGCTGGATGATTTTGGATGTGGCGTTGCTAATTTTTCTTCTCTTTCTCTGACCAGGTATGACTGTATCAAAATAGCCAGAGAGTTATTCATTATGTTGTTGAAAACGGAGCAAGGACGTCAGCTATTTCCTTATCTGATCACGTTACTGGCCAGCTATTGCAACGACGTAGTGATTGAAGGTGTTGAAACCGAAGAAGAATGGGAGATAGTCAAACAGTCCAATGCCTCTGCTGCGCAAGGGTATTTCCTTTCCAGACCTCAACCTTTTGAAAAAATAGACAGTCTTCACACCGAACTCTAGAACACTCGTTTTTTTGCCAAGATTTTCTCCGCAACCCCATGTATCGTTTTCGTCCACAGCGTTCGCTTTTGTATATCAGGGAGCGCTGACCGCGTCAGAAGCAGCCCTGGATTTTTCTATAACAAAAAATAAATTATTAGTTTACTAATGGTGGGGTTCGTGTTTTTTATGGCTTGTTTTTTGTAAAAAACTAGTGTTTTATGTGGTAGATAATTGAGTTTTTGACGTGAGAAAGCGCTATTTTGTTGAAAACGAGATCATTTCGCAATGGATGTGCTTCTCGGTTAATGTGATATATAATTATTTGATTTTTAATAAAAAAAGTATAAATGTTTGTTACCAACGATCAAAAACAAGCTTATGATAGATTTTTTTGATTAAAATAATATTACCTATTGGTATAAGTGATTTGCTTACGAAAAATTGATGGTCACAATATTGCGCTACAAAATGCGTAAAGGGGGGTATCTAATTATTAGTCAAGCTTATATCTATAACGATTATTAATATAGCTGATTCAATTAGTGCCTGATTCTTACCCTTGGGGGCTGCACGCGGCGATATGGAGGCTTTATGCTGTCGTTTTTATGTTTGTGAACTATCCATGAGAGCCGGATAGTTTTTTTATTCTCCCTTTCTACTCTCCGGAAATGTGCCGACCCTGAAAACCCATGTGAGGGGATGTTTTTGCCGGGATTTTTCATTTTCAGTGATTCGACGTTTTGTACGTTCAGGACCATTTGGGCCTGAGGGGAGTGTTATTGTGTATGAAATTATAATAATTCTATTAATAGTGCTCTTAGTGGTTTCTTCGGCAAGAAATCGTCGGCTTCAGGAGAAAAGCAATTCAGATCAAAAAAAGCAAGATTTTCTGAATATGATTTTCTTTGCTGCCGAGTACAGCCCTGCATCGATAATGATTGCTGATGAAAACTGTGAAATCGTTTATGTGAATCGTCAATTCACGACGATGTCGGGATATGAGGCGGAAGAGATTCTTGGCAGAAAAACCAATATATTAAGTTCCGGAATGACCAATGCCAGTGTTTATGACGAATTATGGTCAACGCTGAATAAAGGTGAAGTCTGGAATGGAGAATTTATTAATCGTAAGAAAAACGGACAGTTATATTGGGAAAAAGCCAGTATCGTAAAAATATATAATAAAGCCAGTAATTCCATGCAGTATGTTGGTATAAAAATAGACATTACCGAGCGTAAGACTCAGGAACATCATGATAATTCATATAATCGCGCACTGGAGCTGCTATCTAGCGGCGCGCCGCTGAAAGATATTCTTGACGCAATTATTTTCAGCGTGGAAGAGAAAAACCCTGGGCGTATCGTGTGCTCTGTATTGTTGGTTGATAAGGAAAAGAAATGTTTGGCTCTGGGTTCTGCGCCCAGCCTGCCGGGCTTTTATAAAAATGCCATGCATAACGTGAAGATTGCTGATGGTGCCGCCTCTTTTGGAACCGCTGCATATAGTGGAAAACGTGTTATCGCAGAAGATATATCTACACATCCCCACTGGTCTCTTTATAAAGGTCTGGCATTGTATGCCGGGCTACGTTCATGTTGGTCGGAGCCTATTTTTGGTCAGAATAAAGAAATATTAGGTGTCCTTAGCGTTTATCATCGAAAAGTCTATTCTCCGACGGAAGATGAAATTGCATCCATTGAAAAATCGGCGCAGTTGGTCGCCGTCGCGATTGAGCGATATCGCGCAATCGATATGTTGCGTCGCAGCGAAGAGCATTACCGCCAGCTGGCGCATTACGACTCTCTCACATCGCTGGCGAATGGGTTAACGTTTGCCGAGCAGATGGAGCAAGCTATCCAGCTCTCCAAACAGACTGGCAGGAAGATTGCACTGATGTTCCTTGATTTGGACAAGTTTAAACAAATCAACGATACCTTTGGCCACGCGACAGGCGATTTACTGTTGAAGGAAGCTGCCGCACGTATGCGTAGCGCGGTGCGGGATACCGACACCGTATATCGCCGGAGCGGTGATGAATTCATCATCCTGTTGCAGGGAATTAAAGAAATTGAAAATACACTGTATGTTGCAGATAAAATCCATCATGCCTTGAATGAGCCCTTCTTTATCGAAGGGAAGAAGCTCGATATATCGTGCAGTATCGGTATTGCGCTATATCCGGAGCATGGAACGGATTCGCTGACGCTGGCAATCAACGCAGATGCCGCCATGTACCAGGCTAAAGCGTTGGGGCGGAGCCAGACCCAGATCTACCACGATCTCAATAGCACCCATCAGTGAATTCGACAGAAACCCGCTGCATATACTGCCCCGTTCCTTCTTCTGTCTGATATGCACCTAACTTGGCTATTGCATCACCTCGCCCCGTTATAATGCTTGACCCTGATTAATATCCCGTCCGGAATCGAATTGGTTTGAACCGTGGTTCGAACATCAGCGCGACGTATTGATCTGACCTTTCTTTAATGCATCCATCACAATTGTTTTGGGGCCATCGGCAATCACACGCCCTTTATCAAGAATGATGAGCCTGTCGACCAGCGCCAACATGGAAACCCGATGAGTGACCAATATCAGCGTCTTATCCTCAAGGAAAGGCATCAGCGCCTGACGAAACCGGTCCTCACTGCTGTTGTCCATTGCGCTGGTGGGCTCATCCATCACCAGGATCGGTGGTTCCAGCAATAAGGCTCGAGCGATGGCGACGGCTTGCCGCTGCCCCCCGGATAACTGTAAGCCGCGCTCGCCGACCTGCAGGTTGTATCCGTCAGGGTGTAACCGGGCGAATTCATTAATCCCGGCAATGTCGGCCGCTTTCAACATGGCCTCGTCTTCGATATAACGTGCGCCGCAGAGTAGATTCTCGCGCAACGTCCCGTTGAATAGCTGGATATCCTGCGGTACATAGCCGATGTTATGGCGCAGATCGCCGACATCAAGCTGGCGAGCGTCCATTCCGTCAATTAATAAATTGCCGTGCGAAGGGGAATAAAGCCCGAGCAGCAATTTTTCCAATGTGCTTTTTCCCGATCCAGTCCTGCCGATAATGCCTACTTTTTCACCGGGACGGATCGAAAGGTTAAGATCTGTCAGCGTGCATTTTTTTTGCTCCGGATACTGAAAGGTGACATCGCGAAATTCAATGCTACCGCGAATATTTTCTCGTGTGAGCGGTCGTTGCGCTTCATGGCGTTCCTGCGGTGATTGCAGTATCTGATGGACGGCATCTACCGCCAGACGGGCATGAAGCGTGCGGCTCAGGCGCGAGGCCAACGTATTCAGAGGCGCCAGTATTCGGCTGTTGAGCATATAACAGGCGATCAATGCGCCGGGCGAGAGTGTATCGCCCATGATTCGGTAGACGCCCAGTACCACGATGATGAGCCCGGCGAATTGTGTTCCCCAGTGAGTCAGGCTAGAAGAAAAGGCGGCCAGTGAGTTGATGCGGGCCCTGAGCCGGCTGAGCAACCCAACATTTTGCTCCCATTGGTATTGCCGTTCACTCTCTGCATTATTGATTTTGATGGTATCCAGCCCGTACAAGGTTTCTATCAATAACGAGGTTTGTTCACTGAGAAGCGGTTGTGATTTCCTGATGGCGTTTGATAACGGCAATTGTAAGAGCCAGTATGCCGCACTTAGCCCCAGACATGTCAGCAACGGAACCCAAACCAGAGGCCCGCCGATAAACCCCATGACGATCAAGGCCAGTACGGTAAAGGGAATATCCAGCAGCGCGCTCAAATTTTGGGGGGTGAGAAAGTGTCTCAATCCCTGCAGGGCAAGCATGTTGTGAATAAGTGGGCTTGCTTGCTGCCGGGCGGCGGTCTGCATGCCCAATAGCCGTTCAAATAATGTCGCAGACGCGGTCACATCAATTCTCTTGGCTGCTTTGTTCAGACAGAGATGCTGTAGAGCACGCAGTAGCAGCTCAAACAACTGAGCAATGATGATGCCTGAAGCCAGCATCCACAGGGTTTCGGTGGTTTGGCGGGGAATTACGTGATCATAGATGTGCATCACGAATAACGGAAGACTTAGCGCGATGGCGCTTATCAGCAGGCTGGCGATAGCAGCATCCAGATAAAAGAAGCGCGACAAGTTCAGGATTTCGCTGACACATGAATAAGTCCGGGAGAGTAGCGGAGAAACATGCTGTTCAAAGCGATGACGCGGCTGGGCGAACAGCACCAAACCCAGATAATTCTGCTGTAGAGTATTGTGGTCGAGGGTTATTTCGCCGCCCTCCGTTTCGCTCGGCATGATACGAGCCGACCCATCGTCATTCCACCCCAGCAGGATAGCCGCCCGGCCTTCCCGGAGCATCAGCATGGCAGGCAGCGACATTCTGGGGATTGCTGATAATGAGCGTTTGAGGATCCGGGCCTGCAAACCGGCACGGGCGGCGGCTGTCGGTAGCAAATTGATGGTTAAACGCTGTTCTTTCAGGGGTAATCCGGCGGTCAGCGCCGTGCGGCTGGAGGCTTTCCCCTGTAACCGGCACAGTACCAAAAGGCTGTCGAGCAGCGGGTCATCATGACGACTGCGAAAGTCCTGATAGTGGCGAGACACGGGATTTTCCGTATCATCCGGCGGTTGTCCATGAAATGCATTCATGCTGTGGCGTGTTCCCTAACCATCATGACTGCCCGGTGGCAAAAGCGTCGAGGTCAATCAAAAAAGTGATATAACTCAAATGCATTAACTGAATGCATTGGACTCATACAGTTAACGGTTACAAGTATTATTGATGGTAGAACGTATCGGACGCAACTCTTCATTCTACTCGTCGGAGATATTGTCGCGTAAATGGCTGGCGGTGCGCAGTCAGGGGCGGGGGGAGCCGTGAACTCGGGCGAGTATTATTGACGATATCTTGCTCAACCCGCGTTGAGGTGACATTCTGAGCGATAGATCGATGATGTCGTGTCGGGTTAAGACGGAAGCGGCTATCTGTCCAATCTGAGGGTATCGATCGTAGCCGGGTAAAGCACTATTCGGAATAAAACCTTCATATCTATCTGGGGAAGCCACCTTTTGACAAAATATGACGGCGGTTTTGAGACCGGTAGCGAAGGTCATGGCGCCGTCTGATTTTGTCTCGCGCATGATGGGATAAACGCGATGGGTGGCATGTTGATACGGGCCGAATCTGTTGGGCCCACTCCTTAGAGCGAACTGAAGTGTAATGACATCGCAATCAGGAGTGAATCCTTGTTCCAGTAGAATAAGAATTTCACAAGTAAATAAAAAAGGGCTTTTTTATGTTTTATATTTTGCGTGATAACAGCGGTCATTTGATCAGGGTAGAGAAAGCGCCGTTTTCTGATATGAACGGTGAACTTCCCGATGATTCCGTTGAAGCAATAGCCTGGATAAATAATCAGCAAGCTATCTTAGCGAGTATTGAGAAACTGCGCAGCAGCGATTTGGAAATGGTGCGCGTGCTGGAAGATCTTATCCAGGTTCTGATCACCAAGGGACAAGTCAGCATCACCGATTTCCCCGCGGCTGCACAGCAGAAGCTCGTCAATCGGGCGCAGGCGCGTGAGACGCTGGGCGGTCTGGATGCGTTGATCCGTGAAGACGAAGACAAGATGTTCTGATCCTAGGCGGATTTTTCCATAAAACGGCTTGCCGGTGCGCCTGCAAGCCGTTTTTTATGCCCGCAATGTTGATGTACCGTGAGAGAACGGGGGGAAGACCGGTTGATATTTTTATCAGGGCCTGGTGTTACCCGAAACCAGAAGTGAGGAAAATTATGGACTTGGGAGCGTTAGTTTCAGAAACGCGCAATCCGGCGTCAATGTCGTTGGATCAACTGTCGACGCTGGAGATGAT
The DNA here is from genome assembly GCF_014855505.1 of Musicola keenii. Taxonomy (NCBI): domain Bacteria; kingdom Pseudomonadati; phylum Pseudomonadota; class Gammaproteobacteria; order Enterobacterales; family Pectobacteriaceae; genus Musicola; species Musicola keenii. The sequence goes on from NZ_JAAWVW010000028.1 coordinate 21,207, forward strand.
GGCGCTGTTCAACCAGGAAGATCGGAAAGTGCCTGAGGCTATCAGCCAGATCCTGCCTGATATCGCTGCCGTTGTGGATGCGACGGCCGACAGCCTGAAATCCGGCGGGCGCCTTATTTATATGGGGGCAGGAACCAGCGGTCGGCTGGGGGTGCTGGATGCATCCGAGTGCCCGCCGACATTCGGTATTCCGCACGATTGCGTCATCGGCCTTATCGCCGGCGGTTCGGGAGCCATGTTCAAGGCGGTAGAGGGAGCGGAGGATGATCCGCAACTCGGCGAGTCCGATCTGGCGGCATTGTCGTTGAATTCGGCGGATATAGTGATAGGGCTGGCTGCCTCCGGCCGGACGCCTTATGTCATTGGCGGGCTGCGCTATGCCCGCGGGCTTGGATGCCGCACCGTGGCTATTTCCTGCAACCCGTGCTCCCCCATCGCACAGGAGGCCGAGTTCGCTATTTCTCCCGTGGTAGGGCCGGAGGTACTGACGGGATCGACACGTCTGAAGTCGGGTACGGCGCAAAAGCTGATTCTAAATATGATCTCTACTGGGGCGATGGTACGGATGGGGAAGGTCTATCAGAATCTGATGGTGGATGTAAAAGCCACCAATGTGAAGCTGGTGGATCGCGCCTGTCGAATCCTGATGGAAGCCACCGGTACGGATCGGGAAAGCGCACGGTACTATCTGGCTCAAACCGGGTATGAAGTAAAACCTGCCATTGTCATGATTCTTACCGGTTGCGATGCCGAAGAATCCCGGCGTCGTCTGGCGCGGCACGACGGCTACCTGCGAAATGCCTTGCAACCATAAATGGGCGATACACGATGGCGGACGAAATACCGATGTTAACGCCGGGAGTGGCTTCATCCCGCAGGGTGTTTTTCGATGTGGATGGAACGCTGCATCGTCAGGATCTGTTTGGGGCGTTTCTGCGTTTTTTGCTCCGCCGACTGCCGTTGAATCTGTTGCTGCTGGCACCGCTGCTGCCGGTAGTGGGGCTAGGAGTGTGGGTATGCGGCCATACGAAGCGCTGGCCGGTGAGTTTGCTGCTCTGGGGGATAACCTTCGGTAGAAGCGAGGCGCGGCTTCTACGCCTGGAACAACGGTTTATCGAGCATTTCCGGCGGCGGATAACCCCTTTCCCATTGGTGCAACAGCGCTTGATGTCTTGCCTGGCCGAACAGAACACGCAGGTATGGGTGATCACTGGCTCTCCGCAGCATTTGGTAGAGGCGGTGTACCGCGATGTTCCCTTTATGCCGGAAGTTCATCTGATAGGAAGCCAGATAGCCCGGCGTTGCGGCGGCTGGGTGTTGATTCTGCGCTGCCTGGGGCGTGAAAAAGTGGTTCAACTGGAACATCGGTTGGGGAAACCGCTGAAGTTTGAGTGCGGCTACAGCGACAGCCGCCACGACAATCCACTGATGGCCAGCTGTCGGCAGCGCTGGCGCGTCACTGCGTCAGGTCAGCTACGTCCCTGGACGTAGGCTGTGTATAATGCCGGCCGCTTGTTGTAAACACCCTGAACGGAGGAACCATGGATACCCTTGCGGATGATGAGTATTGGATGCGCCATGCGCTGATATTGGCTCAGCGCGCCTGGGATGAAGGGGAGGTGCCGGTGGGGGCCGTGTTGGTGCAAGGCGGTAGGGTGATTGGCGAAGGCTGGAATCGCCCCATTGGCCAGCATGATCCTACCGCTCATGCCGAAATGATGGCGCTGCGGCAGGGCGGCCGGGTACTGCAGAATTACCGTCTGTTGGATACCACGCTCTACATTACGCTGGAGCCCTGCATTATGTGTGCCGGTGCGATGGTGCATAGCCGCATTTCACGCCTGGTTTATGGCGCGGCCGATGCCAAAACCGGCGCGGCCGGTTCGCTGGTGGATATTTTGCGACATCCGGGAATGAATCATCAGGTCGCGATTACATCAGGCGTGCTGGCGGAGGCGTGTTCGACGCTGCTGAGCGACTTTTTTCGCATGCGCCGGCAGCAGCAGAAGGCGGCGCGGGCAGACGGAAACGCATGACGGGTGACGAACCGCCCCTGACGTCAGGGCGCGGGTTTCGTCGGCGGTATCTGTTCCGGCGGTACCACCGGATAGGCACGAGCCAGCAACTGTTGTTGCTGTTCTTTACTCTCTTTTTCCGACAGATATCCCACCAGACTCACCATATAACGGCGGATATTTTCCACATAGTTGTAGGCCTCTTGACCGCGTGCGTATCCGTTGGCGGTTTGCGCGTAATAGCGCTTTTGGCTCAACAACGGCAGACGAGTTTTAACCTCTGCCCAGCTATCGGGGTTCGCTTTTTGCGTTTCGGTTAATTTGCGTGCATCCATCATATGGGCGTAGCCCATGTTATAAGCGGCAAGCGCGAACCAGATACGTTCATCCGCCGGTATGCTGGCGGGAATTAATTGCATCATGCGGGACAGGTACTGAGCGCCGCCGCGAATACTCTCTTCCGGGTTAAGTCTGTCGGCGACATCCAGACTATCTGCGGTATTGCGCGTCAGCATCATCAGCCCGCGAACGCCTGTTGGCGACGTCGCAAGCGGATTCCAATGCGATTCCTGATAAGAGATGGCCGCCAGTAGTTTCCAGTCGATTTCCCGTGCGTACTTTTCAAACAGTGGGCGTAAGCCGGGCAGGGTGCTGTCGATAGCATTGAGGAATGTCGTGGTGTCCACATAATCGAAGTTCCCCACATGCCCGAGATACTTTTCTTCCAGCCGAGCCAGCGTGCCGTCTTCCATGGTCTGACTGAAAAAATCCAGCAGCGCGGCGGAGAGGCTATCATCATGCGTCCGTCGCAGATACCAGGTGACGGGCTCTTCATCGCTGAGGTCAAAGGCCACGGCGAGTTGGGGATGAATTCTCTGCATCAGACCGATGGTGACGGAGTCGGCGATGGTGTAGTCGAGTTTGCCGTCGGCAACCTGTTTTAGCAGATCCTGTTCCGAGATATCCGCCGCGGCTTCCCAGCTTAACTGGGGATAGCGGGCCGATTTTAGTGCCCGTAATGTGGCGATATGCGCGGAACCCGACAATAGCGTTAACCGGCCTTGCAACTTATCCAGGGTGGCCGGCCGGGTATTGCCCAGCCGATAGACCAGCTGCTGAGAGACGGAATAATAAGCAGGCCCGGTACGGAAACGGTTCAGTCGCTCATAGTTGTAAATCAGACCGGCGGAGAGCAGGTCGGCATCGTCGTTATCGAGATCGTTGAACAGCTCGTCGACGTTCTGACGCACCGAAACCACCAGCTTAACGCCAAGATAATCGGCGAATCGTTTAGCCAGTTCGTAGTCAAGTCCGGTGGGCGAACCGTTGTTGGGGGTATAGGTCAGCGGAGACGCAATGGTGCTGATACGTAATTCCCCGCGTGAAAGGATCTGTCTGAGCTGGAACTCCTGGTTACTGCGCCATGGAATATTCGGCCACAGCGCCAGCGTCAGCAGCAGAGCGATTACCCCGATGAAAAAATAGTTTATCGTCAAACGTTTCAAAGAGTTATCTCTCGGTGGCCAAGTGGCCAGTCTGTCTGTAACGGCAGTTTTTTGTGTGCTATTTCCCAGAGTTGGAGGGCATTCTGCGCAACAAATCGTCACTGTGCAACTTTTATTCCTTTGGCTACTGTGGGGCTCCAGCCCTTTGACGATCTGCAACAATCCCTGCGCAAACGGTTTCGTCGTCCGTCACTATTCTTTATAATGGCGTGCGTTTCCCACCCCTGTAGCGCCATAACGCACTAACGTCAGTGCACCGAAGACAAGAGAAATTTTAGATGATGGAAATACTGCGTGGTTCACCTGCCTTCTCGGCTTTTCGTATCAATAAATTGCTGGCCCGGTGTAAGGAATACCATCTGCCCGTCAGCGACATTTATGCTGAGTACGTGCATTTTGCCGATGTGAGTGCCCCGTTAAGCCAGGATGAGCAATCGCGTCTGGCCCGCCTGCTGAAATACGGCCCCTCGCTGACCGAACATGAACCAACCGGCCGTCTGCTGTTGGTGACTCCTCGCCCAGGCACCATTTCTCCCTGGTCTTCCAAGGCAACGGATATTGCGCATAACTGCGGGCTGCAGAAAATTCTCCGTCTTGAACGTGGTCTGGCTTTCTATATTCATGCGCCTACGTTGAGCGATGAACAATGGAAAGAACTGGGCGGTTTGCTGCATGATCGCATGATGGAGAGCGTATTTAGCGATATGCAGCAAGCAAGCGCGCTGTTCTCCCATCATCAGCCAGCGCCGTTGAAGCGTGTGGAAATCCTGTTGCAGGGGCGTGAGGCGCTTGAGGCCGCCAACGTTCGTCTGGGGCTGGCGCTGGCAGATGACGAGATTGATTATTTGCTGGATGCGTTCACCCGGCTGGGACGTAACCCGACGGATATCGAGTTGTATATGTTCGCGCAGGCCAACTCGGAACACTGTCGGCATAAAATTTTTAACGCCGATTGGGTCATTGACGGTGAAAAACAGCCTAAATCGCTGTTTAAAATGATCAAAAATACTTTCGAACATACGCCTGAACATGTGCTCTCCGCGTATAAAGACAATGCCGCCGTGATGGAAGGCTCGTCGGTCGGCCGTTTCTTCCCGAATCCTCAGGGCGTGTATGAATATCATCAGGAAGATGCCCATATTCTGATGAAAGTCGAAACTCACAACCACCCGACAGCTATTTCTCCTTGGCCGGGCGCCGCCACTGGTTCTGGCGGCGAAATCCGTGACGAGGGGGCAACCGGGCGCGGTGCCAAACCCAAGGCGGGGTTAGTGGGATTCTCGGTTTCCAACCTGTGCATTCCCGATTTCGTGCAGCCATGGGAACAGGATTTCGGAAAACCGGATCGCATTGTCAGCGCGCTGGATATCATGGTGGAAGGCCCGTTGGGTGGTGCTGCATTCAATAATGAATTCGGCCGTCCGGCCATTGCCGGTTATTTCCGTACTTACGAAGAATCGGTGGACAGCCACAATGGCGTCGAAATTCGGGGTTATCACAAACCCATCATGCTGGCGGGCGGGATCGGCAATATTCGCGACGAACATGTGCAAAAAGGGGACATCAGCGTTGGCGCCAAACTGATTGTGCTGGGGGGCCCGGCGATGAATATCGGTTTGGGCGGCGGGGCGGCATCTTCCATGGCGTCCGGCCAATCTGATGCCGACCTGGATTTTGCTTCCGTTCAGCGCGATAACCCGGAAATGGAACGTCGTTGCCAGGAAGTTATCGACCGCTGCTGGCAGTTGGGCGAACAGAATCCGATCCTCTTTATCCATGACGTTGGCGCGGGCGGCCTTTCCAACGCTATGCCGGAACTGGTCAGCGATGGCGGTCGCGGTGGCCGCTTCGAATTGCGCGATATTCCCAACGACGAGCCGGGCATGAGCCCGCTGGAAGTCTGGTGCAACGAATCCCAGGAACGTTACGTATTGGCGGTGGCACCGGAGCAACTGGCGCAGTTTGCTGAAATCTGTAAACGCGAGCGCGCGCCTTACGCCGTGATCGGCGAAGCGACGCAAGAACAGCATCTGACGCTGAGTGATCGTCACTTCAACAACAAGCCTATCGATATGCCGCTGGATGTGCTGCTGGGCAAGACGCCGAAAATGCAGCGTGATGTTGAGCGTAAAGTGGTGGAAGGCGTGCCGCTGAACCGCAACGAGATCTATTTGGCGGAGGCGGTGGAGCGTGTGCTGCATTTGCCGGTCGTGGCCGAGAAAACCTTCCTGATCACCATTGGCGACCGAACGGTAACTGGCATGGTCGCCCGCGATCAGATGGTGGGGCCATGGCAGATTCCGGTTGCCGATTGCGCCGTGACTACTGCAAGTCTCGATAGCTACCACGGCGAAGCGATGTCGATCGGCGAGCGAGCGCCGGTGGCGCTGCGTAATTTTGCGGCTTCCGCACGTCTGGCTGTCGGAGAGGCTATCACCAATATCGCTGCTACACACATTGGCGATTTGAAGCGGGTGAAACTCTCCGCTAACTGGATGGCGGCTGCGGGGCATCCCGGTGAAGATGCCGGCCTGTATGAGGCGGTGAAAGCCATCGGTGAAGAGCTTTGTCCTGCGCTTGGGTTGACGATCCCGGTGGGTAAAGACTCCATGTCTATGAAAACCCGCTGGCAGGAAGGCAATGACGATCGTAGCGTGACGTCGCCGATGTCACTGGTCATCTCCGCGTTTGCGCGTGTCGACGATGTTCGCAATACCGTAACGCCGCAATTGCGTACCGACAGGGACAACGTGCTGTTAATGGTCGACCTTGGCGCGGGCCACCATGCACTGGGCGCGACGGCGTTGGCTCAGGTCTATCGTCAACTGGGGCGCAAAACGGCGGATGTCCGCAATCCGGCACAATTGGCCGGCTTCTTCAACGCGATGCAGAAGCTGGTGGCTGATGGCGCGCTGCTGGCTTATCACGATCGTTCAGACGGTGGCCTGCTGGTGACATTGGCTGAGATGGCGTTTGCCGGTCATTGCGGGATCAAGGCCGATATCAGCGCAATGGGCGAAGATTCTCTGGCGGTGCTGTTTAATGAAGAATTGGGCGCGGTGATCCAGATTGAGGCTGCCCGCCGTCAGGAGGTTGAACAAGTGCTGGCCGGGTTCGGCCTTGCCGACTGCGTTCATTATCTGGGACGGGCCGAAGCGGGTAATCATTTCGAGATCGTCCAGGGTGACAATGTGGTGTATCACGAAAGTCGCACCACGCTGCGTAAGTGGTGGGCGGAAACGACCTGGCAGATGCAGCGCCTGCGTGATAACCCGCAGTGCGCTGATCAAGAGCATCATGCCAAATCGGATGATAACGATCCTGGTCTGAATGTGACGCTATCTTTCGATCTTCAGGAAGACGTCGCTGCGCCTTATATCAGCCGGCAGGCGCGTCCGAAAGTGGCGGTATTGCGCGAGCAGGGTGTTAACTCGCATGTCGAAATGGCCGCTGCGTTTGATCGCGCCGGCTTCGAGGCTATCGACGTGCACATGAGTGATTTGTTGGCGGGGCGTCGTGTGCTGACGGATTTCCAGGCCTTGGTCGCCTGCGGCGGTTTCTCCTATGGCGATGTGTTGGGCGCTGGTGAAGGTTGGGCCAAGTCCATCCTGTTTAATAATCGCGTGCGGGATGAGTTTTCTTCCTTCTTCCTGCGCCCGCAAACACTGGCGTTGGGGGTATGCAACGGTTGCCAGATGATGTCCAATCTGCGGGAATTGATCCCCGGCGCAGACCACTGGCCTCGTTTTGTGCGTAATAAATCGGATCGTTTCGAAGCCCGATTCAGTCTGGTGGAAGTGGCGCATAGCCCGTCCTTGTTCCTGCAGGATATGGCGGGCTCACGGATGCCCATCGCGGTATCGCATGGCGAGGGGCGCGTGGAAGTCCGTGATGAGGCTCATCTGGTCGCTCTGGAACAGAACCAGCTGGTTGCGCTGCGGTATGTCAATAACTATGGACAGATGACCGAGACTTACCCTGCCAACCCGAACGGTTCGCCGAACGGCATCACGGCAGTCACCAATGCCAATGGACGTGTAACGGTGATGATGCCGCATCCCGAGCGTGTATTCCGGACGGTCAGCAATTCCTGGCATCCGGCCGAATGGGGCGAGGATAGTCCATGGATGCGTATGTTCCGTAATGCGCGTCGTCAACTGGGGTAAACGCTGTGTTGATATATGCGTAGAGCTGAAAAAGGGGCGCCGGCCTAATGCCGATCGTTTAAGGATCGGTTGACCGATCCGGTGGCTGATGTAAAAAGGGTTCATGTCTTCACATGGACCCTTTTTAATGGAACTTTCACAGGCCCTCGGCATTATCAACCTTACCG
>NZ_JAAWVW010000029.1:0-28284 GCF_014855505.1 Musicola keenii
GCGGTAAGGTTGATAATGCCGAGGGCCTGTGAAAGTTCCATTAAAAAGGGTCCATGTGAAGACATGAACCCTTTTTACATCAGCCACCGGATCGGTCAACCGATCCTTAAACGATCGGCATTACCCGACTGGGCGCTTTTTTAATAAGCGTTCTCATTACCTGATTACAGGCGATGTACTGAGGCCGTGTTGGTGGTACCGCTGGCGACCAGTGCGCCGGAAACCATCACTACGACATCGCCCGGTTGAGCGAAACCGCTGTTCAGCGCGGCTTCTTTACCGATGCGATAGAAATCGTCGGTAGACGCGATCTCGTCCACTAACTGAGTTTCAACACCTTTAGTCAGCAGCAACTGACGAGCGGTGATGGTGTTGGTGGTGAGAGCCAAAATACGCGCATTCGGGAAGTATTTACGGATTGATTTAGCTGATTTGCCGCCATGGGTGGCGACGACGATCAACGGTGCATCCAGATGCTCGGCAGTTTCTACTGCGCCGCGGCACACTGCTTCGGTAATACGCAGTTTGCTCTGATTCAGTTTCTCCAGACGAGGCTTCATGACTTTATCGGTGCGTTCGCAAATGGTCGCCATGATGCTGACGGCTTCCAGCGGGTATTTCCCCTTGGCGCTTTCGCCGGACAGCATGACTGCGTCAGTGCCGTCAATGATGGCATTGGCAACGTCGCCGGCTTCCGCACGGGTTGGCCGTGGGTTTTTGATCATGGAGTCAAGCATTTGGGTTGCCGTGATGACGACTTTCCGCGCCCGGTTGCATTTTTCGATCATCATCTTCTGAGCGAAAATGACTTCTTCGACTGGAATTTCAACGCCCAGATCGCCGCGAGCGACCATGATGCCGTCGGATGCTTCCAGGATGTCGTCAAAATTGTTCAGACCTTCCTGATTTTCGATTTTGGAAATGATCTGGATGTGTTCGCCACCGTGCTGTTTCAGGTGGGCGCGAATCTCTTCAACGTCTGAACGCTTACGGATAAAGGAGGCGGCCACGAAATCTACGCCTTGTTCGCAGCCGAAGATCAGATCGCGTTTATCTTTTTCGGCGAGGGCCGGCAACTGGATGGAAACGCCCGGCAAATTGACGCCTTTGTTTTCGCCCAGATCGCCGTTGTTGAGCACCTTACAGACGACTTCACCACCTTTGATGGCAGTCACTTCCATGCCAATCAAACCATCGTCGACCAGTACGGTATTACCAACCTGCAGATCGCTGGCGAAACCGGCGTAAGTAACTGCAACACGCTCGGTATTGCCTATGACGCTCTGATCGGTGGTAAATGTGAACGTTTGCCCGGCAACCAGCGCCGCATCTGCACCGTTTTCCAGTTTCATGGTACGGATTTCCGGGCCTTTGGTATCGAGAAGAATGGCTGCTTTCTTCCCGGTTTTTTCGACAATAGCACGCAGGTTTTTGATACGCTGTCCGTGCTCTTCATAGTCGCCATGGGAAAAATTGAGGCGCATGACATTCATGCCCGCGTTCAGCATCTTGCCCAGCATTTCCTCTGATTCGGTTTTCGGGCCGATAGTACAAACGATTTTAGTCTTTTTCATAACGGTCAGTTTCTACAAGTTGTGATGGATAGGAAAGCAGGAGCCCGATGGCTGACAGCATCTGCCAGCGGGCGTGATTTGTACGTAATCGCAGGTAAATAGAGAGTATAGATAGCGTGTATGACAGTCGTTGTGTAACAGAGAAGCACATGTGTAGGATCGCCCTGAATATTAAAGGAAAAAGGCAGTGGCAATACCCATGTATGAAATGTTATTGATCGTGGCACGTGATTCGCTGAAACCATTCAATGAAACGACGTTCCGTATTATAGTTATCATGCGAAGAGAAACAAGCGCTTAAACGGAGGAAAACGTCTATTTTCGTGCTTTTGCGCAAAAAAATGAACGATTTATTACTTTTACACAAACTTGTTGCGCAAATGCCCTAAAACGTATCCTGCGATAGAGAAAGTTCCCTCGGTGTCACTGTCCGTATCGTCGGCGTACCGATGTTGATAATGAACAGAAAAAACGGCTGGTGAAAAATTTGTTTTTGTATCGATCTGCATCACGTTTCTGGCTGTTTAATATTGAGCTGGCGCGGGCTGATGGTAGTTTATAGCCAAAGAGGGTTGTTACTGCCATTGGCAGGCAAAACCAGACGATCGCCAACTGATGCGGTTGTCTGGTTTTTTTGTTTCCAGGGCTCAGAAAATGAAAATAGCCAAAATACTTAATAATAACGTCGTGACCGTCATCGACGAACATCAGAATGAACAAGTAGTGATGGGACGTGGATTGGGGTTTAAGAAACGGATTGGCGATAACATTGATAGCGGGTTGATTGAAAAAGTATTTTCACTGCGCAGTAGCGAGTTAACTGCCCGGCTGGGGGAAATACTGGACGGCATTCCGCTTGATGTCGTGACAACGGCAGACAGAATCATCACGCTGGCGCAGGAGCGGTTATCCGTAAAATTGCAAAATAGTATTTATATTTCCCTGACCGATCATTGTCATTTTGCGATTGAACGACATCGACAGGGCATTGATATCCGCAATGGCTTGTTGTGGGAAATCAAACGATTGTATCAAAAGGAGTTTTTGGTGGGTCTGGAAGCGCTTGACATCATAGCGCAGCGCCTGGGCGTAAGGTTGCCTGAGGACGAAGCGGGGTTTATCGCTCTGCATCTGGTGAATGCGCAATTGGATAGCCATATGCCTGAAGTCATCCAGATAACCCGGGTAACGCAGGAAATTTTGAATATCGTTAAATACCAACTGAATATTGACTACAACGAACAGTCATTCAGTTATCACCGTTTTATTACGCATCTGAAATTTTTTGCTCAACGTTTGATGGGGAATAGTACGGTATTCAGCGATGATGAATCCCTGCATGACGTAGTGAGGGAGAAATACATCCTGGCCTATCGGTGTGCTGAGAAAATACAAGGTCACATTTTTCAGCACTATCATTATTCTTTGACCAAAGAAGAATTAATGTTTCTGACTATTCATATCGAACGGGTCAGAGCGGAATTGCAGGGTGTGGAGCCGGAAGAATAAATATTGCGTAAGTTCACAAAACTGCGGATGGGAAATAAAAAAGCTTGTCAGCAGGAAATTAACCGGTAATCTGCCGGTAGCACAATCTGGATTGTTACTGTCGTTCTCAATAAGAATACAGGCAAAACCTAAATCAGCTTCCTTGGGTGCATTATTCCAAGGAAAAGGGTTTGGGTTTTTTTTCGTCTAAAAACAGCGTCGGGCACCTGATGTGATCCGGTTTTACCTGAGCAGTGAATGAGTCCTAAGGATGTATCCATGAAATACGAAACGTTAGCCAGTGAAATAATGGAAGGCGTTGGCGGAAAAAATAATATCAGCAGCGTAATGCACTGTGCGACCAGGCTGAGATTTAAACTTAAGGATGACGCCAGAGCCAATGCAACAGTATTAAAAAATAATCCGGGTGTGATTATGGTGGTAGAAAGCGGCGGACAGTTCCAGGTCGTCGTCGGCAACCATGTCAGTGACGTTTATCAGGCGCTGTTGGCAGTTTCCGGTATCGAACAGGACGGTGATAATGCCATGACCGGCGAAGGTAAAAAGGGAAATCTGTTCGAACGATTTATCGATATTATTTCAGGTATATTTACGCCTTTTATCGGCGTTATGGCCGCATCGGGTATTTTGAAAGGCTTTCTGGCATTAAGTCTGGCGCTCGGGTTTATGCAGGAAAGCGGCGGTACGTATAAATTATTATTTGCCGCCAGCGATGCGCTGTTTTATTTCTTTCCGGTTATTTTGGGTTATACCGCTGGGAAAAAATTTGGTGGCAACCCTTTCACCTCTATGGTAATTGGCGCCACGTTGGTTCACCCGTCGATGATCGCGGCATTTAATGCCATGCAATCGGCGGATCACCCGATGCTGTATTTTCTGGGTATTCCGGTCACGTTCCTGAATTATAGCTCATCGGTCATTCCGATTATTTTCGCCAGTTGGGTCGCCAGTAAGTTGGAAAAGCCGCTGAACGCTGTGTTGCATGCCAATATCCGTAATTTCTTTACGCCATTGCTGTGCGTGGTGGTCACGGTACCGTTGACGTTCTTGCTGATTGGGCCCAGCGCCACCTGGCTCAGCCAAACGCTAGCTGCCGGATATCAATGGTTGTATAGCCTCAACTCGCTGCTGGCCGGCGCGGTCATGGGGGCGATGTGGCAGGTGTGCGTGATTTTCGGGCTGCACTGGGGATTTGTTCCGTTGATGCTCAATAACCTGAGCGTGATGGGCCATGACACGCTGTTGCCGCTGTTAACGCCAGCGGTATTAGGGCAGGCAGGGGCAACGCTTGGGATCCTGCTGCGCACCCGTGATATGAAACAGAAAGGGATTGCCGGTTCTGCGTTTTCCGCAGCGATATTCGGCATCACCGAACCGGCGGTATACGGTGTGACGCTGCCGTTACGTCGGCCGTTTATCTTCGGCTGTATCGGCGGCGCTATCGGCGCGGCGATCATGGGATATTTCCATACCACCATCTATTCCTTTGGTTTGCCGAGCATTTTCACCTTCACGCAGATCATTCCCGCCGCGGGTATTGACAGCAGTTTCTGGGCGGGTGTGATAGGTACGTTGGTGGCGTTTTTCTTCGCCGGCATCGCCAGTTGGGCGGTGGGTATTCCGTCAGCAAGCGTTCAGAGCGTACCGCCAGCGCCTTTGTCGGCATCGGGCGATTCCGGTTCGACGGTTGACATATCCGACGCGGCTGGCGTGCAGGATGAAACACTGCAAAGCCCGCTGACCGGTACGGCAATCCCACTGGAAAGCATTGATGATCGCACTTTCGCCAGTGGATTGATGGGCAGCGGTATCGCTATTCAACCGACCGAAGGCCGGCTCTATTCGCCGGTTGCGGGAACCGTCGCCTCACTCTTTAAAACGCATCATGCTATTGGGCTGGCCTCAGCCGGTGGCGCGGAAGTGTTGATTCATGTAGGGATCGACACCGTTAAGCTGGATGGTCGCCACTTTACACCGCACGTCAATGTCGGCGACTCCGTCAGTCCGGGTGATCTGTTGTTGGAATTCGATCAACAGGCGATTGCCGCCGAGGGATACGACACCACCACCCCCATCGTTATTACCAATAGCGACGACTATGCCTCGGTAGTGCCGATGGCGACAGGGCCGGTACAGGCGAAGACGCCGTTGATGGCATTGCTGAACTGAATTGTTGTATGTAAGGAAAGGAGTAGATCGATGAGCAGTATTTTCCCTGAACATTTCCTGTGGGGCGGCGCTATCGCCGCCAATCAGGTCGAAGGCGCCTATCTGGATGATGGCAAAGGGCTTTCCACATCTGATTTGCAGCCCCAGGGCATTTTTGGCGATATCAAAGTGCGTCATTCCGAGGAGTTTTCCCTTAAGGATGTCGCAATCGATTTTTATCACCGCTATCCGCAGGATATTGCGTTGTTTGCAGAAATGGGTTTTTCCTGCCTGCGCGTGTCCATCGCCTGGACACGTATTTTCCCACAGGGGGATGAAACGCAACCCAACGAGGCGGGACTGGCCTTTTATGATCGTCTGTTCGACGAGCTAGCCAGATACGGTATTCAGCCGCTGGTGACGCTGTCGCATTATGAAATGCCCTACGGTCTGGTGAAGAACCACGGCGGCTGGGGCAACCGCCAGACCATTGACTGTTTTGAACGCTATGCACGTACTGTTTTTCAACGTTATCAGCACAAGGTGAAACTGTGGCTGACGTTCAATGAAATCAATATGTCCCTGCATGAGCCCTTTACCGGTGTCGGACTGGCGCGGGGCAGTGAGCTGCCGGCCATTTATCAGGCGATTCACCATCAGCTGGTCGCCAGCGCCCGGGCGGTTAAGGCGTGTCACGATATCATCCCCGATGCCCGTATCGGCAACATGATGCTGGGCGCATTACTCTATCCGTTGACCTGTAAGCCGCAGGATGTCATGGAAAGCCTGCATCAGAACCGGGAATGGCTGTTTTTCGGCGATGTTCAGGTGCGGGGCGCTTATCCTGCATATATGCGTCGTTTTTTCAAAGAAAAAAACATCACGCTGGATATTACCGAGCAGGATCGTCTTGATCTGCAGTCGACCGTTGATTTCATCTCTTTCAGCTATTACATGACGGGGTGCGTTAGCGCTGATGAAGCCGAAGTGGAAAAAGCGCGCGCCAATATATTAAATATGGTACCGAATCCTTATTTGGAAAGTTCGGAGTGGGGCTGGCAAATCGATCCGGAAGGATTACGGTATTTATTAAATTTCTTGTATGACCGCTACCAAAAGCCATTATTTATCGTCGAGAATGGTCTTGGTGCCAGAGATAATATTGAAGCTGATGGTTCAATTAATGATGACTACCGCATTAAATACCTGAATGATCATCTGGTGCAGGTTGGCGAAGCGATTGAGGATGGTGTCGATGTATTAGGATATACCTGTTGGGGGCCGATAGATCTGGTCAGCGCATCCAAAGCGGAAATATCGAAGCGCTATGGGTTTATCTATGTTGATCGGGACGATCAGGGTAATGGTAGTTTGGAACGTAAGCGGAAAAAAAGCTTTTACTGGTATCAATCCGTTATTTCCAGTAAAGGCAGCATGCTAAAAAAATAATAGTTAAAAGTAACTTTGCCCTGCGGATTATTATTATCCGCAGGGTGGCGTTTGCCCGAAAAATACCAATGAGTGTGATGTCCATTTTTATTGCGGGTCAATTTCCACATAATAGGGAAGGTCATTATGAAAATAAAAAAGAGTTATCTGTTGATATTAAGCCTGTTGTATCCGGTCTCCTATTCGGCGTTGTCTGCCTCCATGTCGGTAGAGGAGCGCTTGGCTGCACTGGAAAAAGATCTTCGGGATACGAAGCTTGAATTACAGCAATATAAAGAGCAGGAGAAAAAAAATAATAGAAATATCGTACTGGTGAAAGATAAATCGGCCGAAAGCGGTACGGCGGCGAAAACAGCCTCAACTGCTGCGGTTAAAACCGACAATGGCGCATCGGTGCCCGGAACTGCTGCGGCAGGCTTATCACCCACGCAATCCATGACGCTGCATGAACTGAGTCAGTATGTTAAAGAGGATATCGGTTTTACCTATTCCGGCTATTTCCGCTCAGGATGGGCGACGGGGACGAAAGGCGCACCGAAATCCTGGGCTATCGGCTCGCTGGGCCGGTTCGGCAATGAACACTCCAGTTGGTATGATCTGATACTGAAACAACGGGTGTACAACAAAGACGGTAAAACGGCGTATGGCGTCATCAAACTGGACGGCAACGTGGGGCAGTCGTACTCCAGCGCCTGGTTCGGCGAAGACAGCAGCAATGAAAATAAACTGCAATTCTCGGATATTTACCTGACAACCAAAGGGTTCCTGCCATTTGCGCCTGAAGCGGATTTCTGGGTGGGCAAACATGCTCTGCCAGTGTACGAAATCCAGATGCTGGACTGGAAGAGTAATAGAACAGACGCCGCGGCGGGCGTTGGGATCGAGAACTTGAAGGCGGGCATCGGCTCGGTGGATATCGCTCTGACGCGCGAAGATCTGGATGTTTACAACCGTGATCTGACCAAATACCAGACGCTGAACACCAATGCGGTGGAGGCCCGCTATAAAGGGATCCCGTTATGGAATGGCGCCAGTCTGATGGTGCTTGGTAAGTACGCCATGGCCAACAAGAACGACACCCAGAAAAATAACGAGAGCAGCAATAACTATTTCCCGCTGAAAGATTCGTGGCTGGGCGGCGTGGTTCTGCGTCAGGCATTACCGAACAACGGGTTCAATGAGTTTACCGCGCAGATGGCGAATAACTCTATCGCCAGCAGTTTGGCGCGTTATGCGGGATCGAGCCCGTTTGTGGCGGTCAATGGTAAGTATTATGGCGATCATTCGGGGGGAACGGCGTTGCGCCTGATTTCACAAGGGGAAATGTACCTGCGCCCTGATGTGATTATGGCCAGTGCGCTGGTGTATATCCGTGGTCAGGATGTGTATAGCTATGATACCGGTGCGCACACCGATTTTGACAGCATGCGTGCGGTGATCCGTCCGGCGTATATTTGGGATAACTATAACCAGACCGGGGTTGAGACCGGCTATTTCACCCAAAGCAATAAGAACCAGTCCGGTAAATATTTCACCGAGTCTGGTTATAAGACCACGTTGTTCCACACCCTCAAGGTGGATACCAGCATGTTTAACTCTCGCCCGGAAATCCGTTTCTACGGGACTTATCTCCGGGTGCTGGATAACGATTTGGATCAATTCACTTTTGCGGACAGTAAGAAAAACCAGTTCACGGTGGGCGTACAGGCGGAAGTCTGGTGGTAATGCCGAGTGGCTGTGTTGAACGATAAGCACATAGTTACCCTATTTAACGTATTAAGAGGTTATAACGATGAGAACGAAAAAAACCTGTCTGTACCTGTTGATCTCAAGCTTGAGCCTGCTGACGCCGGTGATGGCGAATGCCGCACAGAGCGGGATCCCGGCATTTCCACGGATGGATGTAGCGACCCGTGATTATGTTTCGCAGGTCAACCCAGACCACAGCATTACCTTCCGTTTGTTTGCGCCGGAGGCCAAATCGGTCAGCGTCATCACTGGCGCCACGCCGGAAAGCTGGGTGGTTCATCCTATGAGCAAAAACGAGCTGGGCGTGTGGTCTTTTAGTAGTGCGCCGATGAAGCCCAACCTGTATGAATATTTCTTCAATGTAGATGGCTTTCGCAGCGGTGATACCGGCAGCGCGCTGCCCAAGCCACAGCGTCAGGTCAACACCAGCATGATTCTGGTACCGGGCAGTCTGCTGGACATTCGCCGGGTGCCGCACGGCGATCTGCGTACCGTTACTTATCATTCCAGTACGCTGAAAACGGAACGTCAGCTCTATGTCTGGACGCCGCCGGGATACAGCGATAAAGACAGCAAACCGTTACCAGTGCTCTATTTCTATCATGGGTTTGGCGATACCGGGAGTTCTGCGGTGGCGCAGGGGCGGATCCCGCAGATCATGGATAACTTGCTGGCGGAGAAAAAAATCGCCCCCATGCTGGTGGTGATCCCCGATACGGAAACCGAAGTCGCGGATGCCGTCGCGGAGGATTTCCCACCCCAAGAACGGCGTAAAACCTTCTACCCGCGCAATGCGGCGGCGGCCGATCGGGAGTTGATTCACGACATCATCCCGCTGATCAGTCAGCGCTACAACGTAAGGCATGATGCCGACGGTCGTGCATTGGCCGGGTTGTCTCAGGGTGGGTATCAGGCGCTGGTCTCCGGTATGAGCCATCTGGATCATTTCGGTTGGTTGGCGACGTTTAGCGGCGTCACTACCGAGACAGTTCCCAACGCACTGGTTTCGGCTCAGTTGGCGAAAGCACAGCAGGTTAATCAGCAACTGCGCAACTTCACTGTGGCTGTTGGCGAAAAAGATTCCGTTACCGGAAAAGACATTGCCGGCCTGAAGAAACTGCTGGAACAGCAGGGCGTAAGGTTTGATTACATGCAGTACCCCGGTTTGGGACATGAGATGGATGTCTGGCGTCCGGCATACGTCGAATTTGTGCAGAAGATTTTCAAATAACAGAAACATCCCGGGTGATGGCCAGCCATGCTGCCAACAGCAATGTGGACGATGGCTTTGCCGTGGTTCATACCCGGTGATGCGATGATCGTAAGAGGGCTGATCGCTGCGCACGATGCGCTGACAGCCCTCATGATGTAGCGCGGTGTTTGTCTTCGACAATGGCATACTCCGCGCCCGTCGGCACATTGACAAGCGAGCGATACCCTGCGCGATAGCAGACGCGACGGCGGCATCAGGCGAATGTCCGCATGGCGAATAACGGATTGGCGATGACGTAGTTGCCGGCAATGCTGCTGGTTCAACGTTCGCCAAAAGATTTTGGCTGGCGGCGCTCCTGCTGGAGCACGGCGTTACTAGCCCGCGTCGTCAACCGGCTTTTGACGTGACGCTTCATCGCCCCACCTTGCACCGATATCTCAAACAGGTCGGTATGGTCTGGCTCAGGCGTCGGCCTCTCATTGTGGTAGTTACTGAAACAGGTAACACGGTTTATGAATGCCCCTTTACCTTCCCCCGATAACCAACCTGGCCTGACTAAAGTGGAACGGCAATACGAGAAGTTATTTAGTAGAGAACGGGGAGAAACAGCGAAATCTGGAATGGTGCGACCGAGTGGACTCGAACCACCGACCCCCACCATGTCAAGGTGGTGCTCTAACCAACTGAGCTACGGTCGCATTTTGGCGTCATCAACAGAACGTTGAATTTAATTAACCCATTGATATGTATTAATTATTCATTCCACATAATGGAATGGGCGCGATTATGGACGGGTTGGGGCAGAATGGCAAGCGCTTTGTCCTGGTGCGGCGACCAAGTGATGAATGTTTCGCCGAAACCCGATGCGGCGCCTTCAACACCTGATCCTTAAAAACACGTTTGACCTGTTCAATGAGATGCAATACCACAGCCGATTAAGGCTGGAACCATATTGATGGATGCGCATGCTCACAGACTGTGGTTTCCCGTCAGGCATAAAAAAACACCCGGATAACCAAGTGATTATCCGGGTGTCAGAATTTGGTGCGTTCAATTGGACTCGAACCAACGACCCCCACCATGTCAAGGTGGTGCTCTAACCAACTGAGCTATGAACGCATTTATAATGCCGCTGCCAGCGTGACAGCGGGGACGAATATTAACGGGCCAAATGTCCGCTGGCAAGAGGAAAAACACAAAATTGCCGCCCTTATCAGTCCGATTGACGAGCTTGTAGTCAAGGCGTTGTTTTTTTCACCACTTGCCATTTAGCGTGCCGCGCGAGTCAGTGTCAGTTCTGCCGGCTGGCGCTGTACCCAACGAATGCGCGATACCATCATGATGGCGGAGGACGTCAGCCCGATGATGAATCCGCACCAGAATCCGGCGGGGCCCATGTGTGGTACTACCCAATCCGTTAGCGCCAGGATGTAACCGCTTGGCAACCCCAATACCCAGTAGGCGATAAAGGTAATGAAGAAGATGGCACGGGTATCTTTGTAACCGCGCAGTACGCCACTGCCGATGACCTGAACGGCATCGGATATCTGATACACCGCCGCCAACAACATCAAGTGCGACGCCATAGCGACCACGTCTGGATTCTGGTTATAAAGCAGTGCGATGGGTTTGCGCAGCGTGATAGTGAAAATAGCGGTGCAGATAGCCAGCGCCACCCCAGACAAAATACTGGTGTGAGCGGCGATGCGTGCCGCGTCGACCGAACCTTGCCCCAAGCGATGGCCGATACGAATGGTTGCGGCGACGCCAAGAGACAAGGGAAGCACGAACATCAACGAACTGAAATTAAGCGCAATTTGGTGCCCGGCGACTTCCACCACGCCGAGCGGCAGTACCAATAAGGCGACAATCGCAAACAGCGTGACTTCGAACAGCATTGCCAGGGCTATCGGCAACCCCAGATTGAACAATCGTTTGAGTGTTGACCAGTCTGGTCGCCAGGTGGTTTTGCGCTGACGAATATCGCGTTGCCAGTAAGCCCGCTGCAGATATCCCGCCAGTAGCAGCAGCATTGCCCAATAGACCGTGGCGGTCGCCACACCACAACCGATGCCGCCCAATTCCGGCATACCGAGCTTGCCGTAGATGAAGACGTAGTTGATAGGAATGTTGATCAGCAAGCCGATAAAACCGATCACCATACCCGGCTTGGTTTTGGACAACCCTTCGCATTGGCTGCGTAAGACTTGATAGAATAGGTAGCCTGGTACACCCCACAGCAATGCATGCAGATAGCCAATGGCTTTTTCCGCCAGTTCTGGCGAACCGTTGTTCATTAAATGGATCGCATGTTTCCCTTGCGCCAGCGCAAACATCGTAACCACTGAGATTGCCGCAGCCAGTAGAAACGCTTGTCGAGTTTGATGAGCGATACGATCACGTCGGCCGGAGCCATTGAGATGCGCCACAACGGGCGTCAGCGCCATCAGTAATCCATGGCCGAACAGGATGGCCGGCAACCAGATCGACGTGCCTACCGCGACGGCGGCCATATCGGTGGCGCTATAGGAGCCTGCCATAATGGTATCGACCACCCCCATGGCGGTTTGGGATACCTGAGCGATGATGACGGGGATCGCCAGTGATAATAACTGACGCGCTTCTGACAAATACTTCTGCACGCGGACACCTTCCTGAAAAGGATGGAGAGATATTTCCTTCGAGAGAAAGACAATCATCCTTATATGTATAAAAAAATGAATAATATTGTAACGATTTATGGCGCTTAAACCAATGATTATCAGGATTTTTAGACAGCATTGCCGATAAAATTGGGCAAGGCTCTTCCTTGAAAGCGCTTTTTTCGTTCGGGTGACAATCCTGTTTGGTTTTCCCGCCAATATCATGCAAACTGCCTGATAGTTTAGTAATTAACGGCTAAAGAACCTCGTCCATGACCTGTCGCTGCATCGAACCTGAAACCTATTGTGAAATGTCGTGAAAAACGGTTGTCGCGTTTTTCGAGCTATTTCTATGGTGCGATTTAGTGATGTTGCGTGGGCATCGACGCCTGTATTTCCTTGATTCAAGAGGCAAGATCCATGTTTACCGGTATTGTGCAGGGCACGGCGACGGTCGTGTCTATTGATGAAAAAGCGAATTTTCGTACCCATGTGGTGGCGCTGCCTGAGGAGCTGTTGCCTGGGTTGGCGCCCGGCGCATCGGTGGCCCATAACGGCGTTTGTTTGACCGTTACGGCTATTGATGGTGGGCAGGTGAGTTTCGATCTGATGAAGGAAACGTTGCGGTTGACCAATCTTGGCGACCTGGGTGTAGGCGATAGCGTTAACGTCGAGCGGGCAGCTAAATTCGGTGATGAAGTTGGGGGGCATGTTATGTCCGGCCATATCATATGCACAGCGGAAGTCGTCAAAATCCTGACATCAGAAAACAATCATCAGATATGGTTCCGTCTGTCGGATCCGTCACTCATGAAGTATGTATTGCATAAAGGGTTTATCGGTATTGACGGCATTAGCCTGACTATTGGTGAAGTCACCCGAAACCGCTTTTGCGTACATTTGATTCCGGAGACGCTGAATCGCACCACTCTGGGGCGGAAACGTCTGGGCGATCGCATTAATATTGAAATCGACCCACAGACGCAGGCGATTGTCGATACGGTTGAGCGGGTGTTGGCCCAGCAGGCGCAACAAACTCTTGTAACCACAGATGTCGACGCAGGATCCTGAGGGCAGAACCGTTTGTCATGCCGCACGGTGAAACCTGTGCCGCGTCCTGAATAAAAAAATACGGTGCAGCTAAGATAGCCGCACCGTATTTTTTATTCGTGCCGGATAGCAAGTCTGCATTTCCTTGCCTGCCAGCCGTTAACGCGGCACACGTATTCCACCTTCCACGCCAGAGACGCTAAACAGCACTTGCCAGAGCTGAATATTGCGTGCACGAAATGCCCCGGCACAGGCATTCAGGTAATAGCTGAACATACGATGAAAGCGTGCGGGGTAGTGCCCAGACAGTTTTGACCAATGTTGTTGGAAACGTTCATTCCAGGCCATCAGGGTACGATCATAATCAGCGCCGAAGCTGTGCCAGTCTTCCATAATCAGATACGGTTCGCTGGTTTGCGCAATATGGCGCACAGATGGCAGGCAGCCATTGGGAAATATGTATTTGTTAATCCAGGGATCGACTTTCAGGTCGGTCTGATTGGCGCCGATGGTATGTAACAAAAACAATCCATTAGGCTTGAGATTGCGGCTGACTACGTGGAAGTAAGTGTCGTAATTCTTCGGCCCTACGTGCTCGAACATGCCGACGGAAACGATGCGATCAAACTGGCGATTGAGGTCACGATAATCCAGCAGTTGAATATCGACGTCCAGATCCTGGCAGCGTTGCTGCGCCAGTTTTTGTTGCTCGCGGGAGATGGTTACGCCAGTCACGGCAACACCGTAGTAGCGTGCGGCAAATTCAGCGAGGCCACCCCAGCCGCAACCGATATCCAGCAGTGTCATTCCCTGGCGTAGTTGTAGCTTTTCGCAGATCATGCGCAATTTGTCTTGCTGAGCCTGCTCTAGCGTTTCGGCTTGTTTCCAGTAGCCGCAGGAGTATTGCATGTATGGATCTAGCATTTGAGTGAACAGATCATTACCAAGGTCATAATGCTCCTTGCCGACGATCCAGGCGCGACGCCGGGATTGCAAGTTGGTCAGCCGAGCCGTGAGTATCCGGAGAGTATCCCGCCAGCGGATAGGCAGACGGTTCTCCAGCCCCGCCCGCAATACGCGGTGGAAAAACATATCCAGTCGCTCACATTCCCACCAGCCGTCCATGTAACTTTCACCCAATCCCAATGAACCTTCACGCAGAATGCGTTTGTATAAGTCAGGATTTTTGACCTGAATATCAAACGGCCGAGAGCCGTTGACGGTGATACCGGCAACCGACAGCATTTCGTTGATAATCTGGAACCAGGATGATTCAGGAGTACCCAGTTCCTCCACATAAGATGAACTCATAACTTCTCCCTACCTTGTCAGAATGGTGTCGAACAAGGAACAACGTAGACAATTTTACCCATAACGGTATCGGTGGAAAAAATCCATCGTCTACCTCTGATGTTCTCAGAGGAAAATAAGAGAAAAGCCGGTGCGAAGGGCATCTATCCCTGGTCGTGATGAACAGTGCGACGACCAACAAACAGGATAGAAAAAGATCGATCTTTCTTGGTTACGAGTATTGCGAAAGACAGTGACAAGTGTATGACTGCTTCGTCTTGCGGACAAGTCCCGCTTGGGGCGAAGCAGCATTGAAGGTTTAGAAATAGGTGTTGAATAAGAAAGTCATCTGACTAACGGCGGTAATCTCGGAATGGGCCATCAGAAACTGAGCGCCGTTCGATCAGCGTCGGATGGACTTCGATCATCTGCGATTCTTCCCGTTTGCTGGTGATGCGATCGAGCAGCATCGAGAATGCTGCCTGTCCCAAACGTTGTTTAGGTTGATGGATCGTGGTCAACGCTGGCGTGAAATAGCGGGAGTGACGGACGTTATCATACCCGATCACCGAAATATCCTGCGGTACGCGCAATCCAATCTCATCGGCAGCGCAGATGGCGCCCATTGCCATGATATCGCCGCCGCAGAAAACGGCGGTGGGGCGTTGTTTCTGCGCCAGAATCTGATGCATAGCCCGGTAGCCGGACTCCGGCTCGAAGTCACCCTGAACTATCCATTCTTCCCGGATGGGAATGTCCGCCTCTTTCAATGCTTTGAGAAAACCCAGATAACGGCCGCTGCCTGTATTTCGTTCTTGTGGCCCGGGAATGACGCCAATATCGCGATGACCTCGTTCGATCAGATACCGTCCGGCCATATAGCCACCGGAAAAAGCGTTGTCGATGATGGTATCTGTGAAATCACTGTGTGCTTCACCCCAATCCATCACTACCATGGGAATATGACGATAATCTGCCAACATAGTCAGTAATGCTGGTGGATATTCCGCACACATGACCAGCAGCCCGTCGACACGTTTTTGCGCCAACATGGAAAGGTACGCGCGTTGTTTATCCAAATCATTGTGAGAGTTGCATAACACCAGCGTATAGCCTTTGGCATAACAGCTGTTTTCCACCGCTTCAATGATCTCGGCGAAGTACGGCGCTTCGCTGGAGGTCGCCAATAGCCCGATTGATTTTGTATGGTTGACTTTCAAACTGCGTGCGACGGCGCTGGGGGAATAATGTAGTTCTTCAATGGCCGCACGTACTGCGGCTTTGGTCTCTTCGGCGACGAAACGTGTTTTATTGATCACGTGAGACACGGTTGTGGTCGAAACGCCAGCACGTTTTGCCACATCTTTGATCGTTGCCATGCAGAATGACTCCTGAACCTACTTGTTACAGCAGTAAGTATATTGTTAATCGTTTGCCTGCGTGGATCCTGCTTTTGCCTGGACAAAAGTCGGATTTCAGAAGGAGAGTGCCGAGAGATACCTGAAGGGCAGGGCTGACGCTTCACCAACGCAAACGCAGTGTGTTCGGTAAACTGCGAATTCTGTCTGATCTGGGCGGAAAGTGGAAGAGGTAATTCATATTATCTCTGTGACAGATAAGCAGGTTTTTTCTGTGTAATCCGGTAATAATGCTGCCATCGTTCTCTAGAGCGCATGAACTATACTGTTCCCGATGCCTGTTCGGTAGCTTAATTATCGAGATGACCTGAAAGTGAATTAAAGGAGAGTGTTATGGATACCAATCTGAAAATGTCGCTATTTACGACGTTCGTCTCACTGACCGTCATCGTTATTGTGGGGTTAACAGCGGTTCTTAACTGATACGGTGAGAAGCGTCTGATAAGCGGTATCCGCAGTCAGAACTTGTGTTTTCTGAGAGCCTCCTGCTTTACGGCGGGAGGTTTTTTTGTCTCTCTAAAAAACCTCCCGAGCAAAGGAGCTGATGGTCTTACGGTTGCCGAAGGCGACTTAACGGATGGTTTTTGGGGTCACGACACGGCGAGCGCCAACATAATGCTCCTGCCAGTAATCTTCGCTTAACTTGCTGATTTTAATATCAGCACCGGAGCGAGGAGACTGAATAAACCGGCCATTGCCCAGATACACCCCTACGTGATCCGCTGCTCCCCGGTTAGTGATACGGAAAAACACCAGGTCGCCGCTTTCCAGTTCGGCCTTCTTGATGGGGGCGGCGTCGCGTAGATGAAACATTTCGTTGGCGGTACGCGGAATAGGGATTTTCACCAAATCTTTGTAGGCATAATAGACCAACCCGCTGCAATCAAAACCGGCGGACGGCGAAGAACCACCCCATTGATAATGTTTACCAATCTGGCTCATCAGTTTGTTCATTGCCGCAGTTTTCGCGTGTTGATAGCGCTTTTTATGCGCGGCATTTAAGGCCAGCGTTGTTTTATCCTGCTTGCCCTTTGTCGTTTTGCCGTGTACGGCGCCGATGTTTTCACCGTCGCTTTCCGCCAGGCCTTTTCTGTGCTTCGTGGCTGCCTGGGCTGTCTCTGGTTTCTTTATGGCAGCGGCATGACGATTTTTCTGAGCGGTTTCATGCACGTTGTTTTTATTCCTGCCATGAGCGACCGGCTCTTGTTTGATGATGGCGTTATTGGCCTGATGTGACTCTTTCGCTGTTGCGCTTCTACTATCGGCGATGCGGTTCGCCTGAGATGACACCACTTCTTTTGTCGATGCGCTGCTGGTATGTGTGGTTTTCTTGTTGTGAGAGGGCGCCGCAGTTTGGTCTTTTGCGGTTTTTTTACTGTCGATGCTTTTGGATGCAGATTTACTGTGGCGAGCTACAGCCGACGTCAGTGTGCTTTTTTTCACATCTTCTTTTTTCTCTGGTGCGGAAGCGACGCCTTTTCTGGCGCTTTTGACCAGCTTATGTTTTTTGGCTGTTTCATCAGCATTGACGTTATCCACGCTGGCTTTGCGCGGTGATGTCGCTGAATGTGTCGCTGCCTGAGCCAAAGAGAAAAGGTTGCTGAAAACCAATAAAAAAAGCGTAATAAGTAAACGCATCATTATTCTGACCGAATGTTGTCCTCAATCGTTCAATCCGCAGAGTATTCCTGAAACTGGTTCGATAAAAAAGCCGGATTCGGTGTTTCTTCATTACAAAATAGTGAGAAATCATTAATGGCAGCTTTTTACTGTGCAATTGTTGCTCTGCCCGTCGATAATTCCGCCAGTTCAAGAATGCCCGTCGATAACCCTACAAAAGATAGCGTTTTTTTGTCGTTGTCGCTATCGTTAAAATACGGAACGTCAGCGGCGGTGTTGTAATACCTACCGCTAGTCATATGACCGGACGTCCGGTCATCTCGCGCTTGAGGAAGCAATAAATGACGACAACTCTCGAAAAAATTCAGCGTCAGATCGCTGAAAATCCGATTCTGCTCTACATGAAAGGTTCACCGAAATTGCCGAGCTGTGGTTTTTCCGCACAGGCAGTGCAGGCGTTGTCGGCATGTGGGGAGCGTTTCGCTTACGTTGATATTCTGCAAAATCCGGATATCCGCGCCGAATTGCCCAAATACGCCAACTGGCCGACATTCCCCCAGTTATGGGTCGACGGTGAGTTGATTGGCGGTTGTGATATCGTCGTTGAAATGTATCAGCGCGGTGAATTGCAAAAATTGATCAAGGAAACTGCGGCCAAGCACCAATCCCAACAGGATGATCAATAAGTACCTAGCCAGGCAGCATCAGGCTGCCTGGTTCCTCCACTCACTGTAGATCAGTTCGCATTGACGGCGCTATCGTTGCCGTTGTCTTCAACGGCAAGCGGCCATCCTCCCAATTTTTTCCACCGGTTAACCAGTTCGCAAAACAGTTCTGCTGTCCGCTGGGTGTCATAAAGCGCAGAGTGTGCCTGACTGGAGTCGAATAAAATGTCTGCTGTGATGCAGGCTTTGGCCAAAACGGTCTGCCCAAGCACCAGGCCACTGAGCGATGTGGTATCAAATGTAACGAAAGGGTGAAAGGGATTACGCTTTAACCCGCAACGCTCCGCCGCTGCCATAAGAAAACTGTGATCGAACGCTGCATTGTGCGCTACGACGATCCCGCGATTACAGCCCTTATCTTTGATACCTTTACGCACCATTTTGAAAATTTCATGCAGTGCTTCATATTCGCTGACTGCGCCGCGCAAAGGGTTGGTCGGGTCAATACCGTTAAATGCCAATGCATCGGGATTCAGGATGGCGCCTTCAAATGGCTCTACATGAAAATGGAGTGTTTCATCCGGCTGCAACCAACCGTTGTCATCCATTTTCAGGGTCACGGCGGCAATTTCCAGCAAGGCGTCGGTTTGTGCATTAAATCCGGCAGTTTCCACATCAATGACGACAGGATAGAAACCGCGGAAACGTGCGTTCAACGCATTCGGATTGTTTTTTTCTTTTTCAGCCATTTGTCTCTTTCTTTAGAAAATACAGCGTACACAGCGGTGAGTTCAGCAAGGCATGCAATGCAGCAACAAAGAAATGTCAGGCATCTATTTACCGCAGAAACCTGACATTAATAGAGGGATCAGTTGCCCAGACCCTGTCCGGCTTGTGAGCGTTCAATCAGCTCGATCTTATAACCGTCGGGATCTTCCACGAAGGCGATAATCGTCGTTCCACCTTTAACCGGGCCTGCTTCACGGGTGACTTTACCGCCAGCCAGCCGAATGGCGTCACATGTCGCGGCGACGTTATCAACGCCCAGAGCAATGTGCCCGAAGGCGGTGCCCAAATCGTAACTGTCTACGCCCCAGTTATAGGTTAATTCGATAACAGCGCCTTCGCTTTCTTCTGTATAACCGACAAACGCCAGGGAGTATTTGTATTCTGGATTCTCGCTGGTGCGCAGTAGACGCATACCTAACACGTTGGTGTAGAAATCAATAGAACGCGATAAATCGCCGACGCGCAGCATAGTATGAAGTAAACGCATAATGACCCCTATTGTCATCAGTAGGTTAACCGTAAGCCGGTTAGCATGGCAGGCCAGCAGTATAACGTCGTTGATGGAGCGAGTTCAAACCGGCGCAGTTCCGAAACGGTGAGCATTAATATTGTCTGTGTGCTGATTTTAGGCGACGGAGGCACACAGTACTTGCCAGTTGTTCGGAACAACGCTTCAATAACAAGGTCAGATGAGGAGGTCCTGTGGCTGAGCAGCTTGAACTTTTCCCTGTGCCTAATCCGTGTCGAGGAATCTGCCAGGCGGATAACCGAGGGTATTGCCGTGGTTGTTTTCGAAGCCGTGAAGAGAGATTTAATTGGGGAAAATTGACTGATCCTGAAAAACAGGATGTGCTGCGTTTATGTCGACAAAGGATGAAGCGCGCTCAACGTGGAGAGAGAATTTCAGTATCTTCCGGGGACGATCATCCAACCTTGTTTTAAGATGTATTGTGATATTTAATGATATAAATTAAGTTCAAGATCATTTTTAATTAATTATTATTTGCTAGAATAGTTTTTATAACAATAAGACGCTTTTCTGTCGGTTCATTTTTTTTAAATCAGAATTGATTGCAATCCAGGGATGTAACTTAGCATGCTAATTATAAGGAGAGGTGATGGAATTGCCGTTAGGATCTGATTTAGCCCGGTTGGTTCGTGTATGGCGCGCTTTGATTGACCACCGCTTGAAACCCTTGGAGCTCACGCAAACTCATTGGGTTACTTTGCATAATATACACCAACTGCCCCCGGGGCAGTCCCAAATTCAGTTGGCGAAAGCGATAGGTATTGAACAGCCTTCGTTGGTCAGGACGCTGGATCAACTGGAAGATAAAGGGCTGATTACCCGCCATATTTGCGCACATGATCGACGTGCCAAACGTATTATGCTGACTGATATGGCTGACCCTATCATACAGGCGGTGAATGATGTTATTGATCAGACTCGCTGCGAAATATTAGATGGCATTACGCCGGAAGAGGTAAATGAATTATCCACTATAATATCTAGGCTGGAAAGAAACATATTGGCATTGCACGAGCACCAGGCCTGAATTAATAGAAAGAGTAAATATTCTGGCGAATGAAATTTAAATTCCAGCAACGTTAATGTTAATTAATGGTATTAAAAAATATCTGTTGGCATTTAGTCATTCAGTTAATCACCACCCACACTGGGTGGTGATTAACGATTTGGTATCAACGAGGGGAGACGGTAATTGAGCGTCCGTTACTGGCCATTGCAACGCGCTGACCGACACGGAATTTCGTATCTCCTTGTTTCTGCACAACCATAATGGTTGACCCATCATCTTTGCGGATTTCCAGTTCTACGCCCTGAACCCGGTTGACTGCACCTTCAATACTGTTTCCTGCCACGCCGCCGGCAACCGCGCCGGCAGCGGTTGCGAGGGTACGGCCTGTTCCTCGGCCGACGGTGTTACCAACCAATCCTCCCAATACCGCCCCACCGAGGGTACCGATCATATTGTTTTCTTCACCTGCCTGAATTTGTACCGGGCGGGTAGAAACGATCGTACCGTAAGTAACGGTCTGAACCTGTTTGGCTTCAGATGCGCTGTAAACGTCTCCTGAAAGGGTGCTGGTATTGGCGCAACCAGCCAGTGTGATACTTGCTAATGTCATCACAAGAAAACGTTTCATCATAGATAAGGACTCCTGTTTTATCGCTGTGTCGGTGCGGCGGCGCCTTGAGCCGACGTATGGTTTACAATCAAATCATGGTGTGGCTAAAAGCCTCATTCCACTGTTTGATGACAGCCAGAATAGATCTGTGCGCCTATATTGATAATAAACGTATTCAAGAGCTGTCTGTGAAGGCGCATTTTTCTGAAAAACTGTGTCAAATGGTGACTTTTTGACTAATTTGTCATTAGCATAACAGAAAATGCAAAAAAGCACTAAAAATGAAGATAACGTGCTATTTTTATTAGTCTTAATCAACCACGAACTCTCGTTTTCACGTGATCCCCACATAGCGGGTGAATCCCATGCGTGCAGGTAAATATATAGGCATTATGTCTGGCACCAGTCTGGACGGCGT
Source organism: Musicola keenii (assembly GCF_014855505.1). Taxonomy (NCBI): domain Bacteria; kingdom Pseudomonadati; phylum Pseudomonadota; class Gammaproteobacteria; order Enterobacterales; family Pectobacteriaceae; genus Musicola; species Musicola keenii. Next base: position 21,683 of record NZ_JAAWVW010000029.1, read on the forward strand.
TGATGTTGTATTGGCAGACATTGATGCGAACTCAATAACGCAATTGGCCAGCTATTTTCATCCAATGCCGGGGTCGATCCGGCAGGCGATCTTATCAATGAATCAGGGGCAGGCGGTGACGCTTTCTGCGCTCGGTCATCTTGATACCCGGCTTGGCGTGCTGTTTGGCGACGCGGTACTGCATCTGTTGATGCATAACCGCCTTGGCACTGAGGATATCGTTGCAATCGGTTGTCACGGGCAGACTATGTGGCATGAACCCCACGGTGATGCGCCCTCTACACTGCAAATTGGGGATAATAATCATATTGCCGCTATGACCGGTATTACCACGGTCGGCGATTTTCGCCGCCGGGATGTTGCTCTGGGCGGTCAGGGGGCACCCCTGGTTCCTGCATTTCATCACGCATTGCTGCAACATCCGACAGAGAGGCGGGTCGTGGTGAATATCGGTGGTATCGCCAACCTGTCCCTGCTATTTCCTGGAGAGCCTATTCTGGGATACGACACGGGGCCGGGAAATATTCTAATGGATGCGTGGGTCGCTAAACACCGTGCTCTGCCTTTTGACAAAGATGCCGCCTGGGCGATGACGGGGCGTATCTGCCCGGAGCTCCTGGCGCATTTCCTGAGTGATTCGTATTTTTCCTTGTCGGCGCCGAAGAGTACCGGGCGCGAATACTTCAACTTGGCTTGGCTGGAGAAACAGCTGGCGGCATTCTCGCCTCTGGCTGTTGAAGATGTTCAGGCGACGCTGGCGGCGTTGACCGCCAACAGCATTGCCGAACAGATTAGGCTGCACGGCCGGTGTGATCGGGTTCTGGTGTGTGGCGGCGGCGCGCGCAACCCGTTGCTGATGCAGCAACTTGCCGGGCAGTTGCCGATGTCGCATGTCAGTGCTACAGACGAATACGGTATTCGTGGCGATGATATGGAGGCGCTGGCTTTCGCTTGGCTGGCATTCCGAACGATGTCGGGGCTTGCCGGCAATTTGCCGTCCGTCACCGGGGCGAGGAACGCAACCGTGCTGGGCGCTATCTTTCCGGCGAATCGGTCGGCCTAATCGGATTCCGCCGAGCCCGAGGATGCATCGCTATTGCTAGACTGTGAGCGTTGCCTGCAACCCGAGACCATTCCTGTTGCGGGCGTATGGATAGCCATATGACAGGAGAACTCCCGAATGAAACCATGGCTGGCAGTATGCGGAATTGTGCTGTTGAGCGGGTGTGCGCTGATAGCGCCCAAACCGCAATCCCGTATCCTGTACTATCAATGCGGCACGATGCCCCTTACCGTGACGCAGTCGGCAAAACAGGTTGTCTTTCTACTGGACGGCGAAAGCCATACGCTGCCTGAAGTATCAGCCGCATCCGGCACACGCTATAGCGATAATCGATATACGTTCTGGAGCAAAGGGCGCCAGGCCTTCATCATGCGTGGCGAAAGGGTAATCGTCAGCGATTGTACGCTCAGGTAGAGTGGGGGCTACATTGAGATTTTGACGGTTGCGGCGCAGAATGTGGGCACATTTTTTCGCCCGCGCAGGCAATGGCAGGATTCAAATGACAGCAGAACACGACAATTCACGTAATCAGGTACTTACCGCGCCGGGAGATCAGGCGCATCAGATCGATATCGCTGATTTACGACGCGAATACACCCGTGGTGGGTTGCGCCGCCGCGATCTCACCGATAACCCGTTGGATCTGTTTGAGCGTTGGTTGAAACAGGCCTGCGAAGCGCAGCTTGCTGATCCGACCGCCATGTGCGTCGCCACGGTGGACGCACAGGGCCAACCTTACCAACGGATCGTCTTGCTGAAGCACTATGATGAAAAAGGGATGGTGTTCTACACCAATCTCGGTAGCCGTAAGGCGCAGCAACTGGCGAACAACCCCCGCATCAGTTTGTTGTTTCCCTGGCATATGCTGGAGCGGCAGGTCATTGTTTTGGGCCGTGTGGAAAAGTTGCCCCCGCTGGAGGTGCTCAAATACTTCCACAGTCGTCCCAAGGACAGCCAGATCGGCGCCTGGGTCTCCCGGCAGTCCAGCCGAATTTCTACGCGCGGTATTCTGGAAAGCAAGTTCCTGGAAATCAAACAGAAATTTCAGAATGGCGAAGTCCCGTTGCCCAGTTTCTGGGGCGGTTATCGGGTACACATTGATTCCGTAGAATTCTGGCAAGGGGGCGAGCACCGGTTGCATGACCGTTTCCTTTACCAGCGCCAGGACAGTGGCTGGATGATTGACCGCCTGGCACCGTAAAACCCGGCAATTTGTTGTGCTAAGCGCTGGCACTCACGGTGTCGGCGCTTTATTCTATGCCACGCTAAATTTTTCTTTCGCCGTTAGAGGCGAAAAGCCGTGTACCGGCAAAGGTGCAGTCGTTTATACATGGAGACATTGATGGCAAGCAATTTGATTCAACAATTGCAAGAGCGGGGCCTGGTGGCCCAGGTCACTGACGAGGCTGCGTTGGCAGAGCGACTGGCGCAAGGGCCAATTGCACTGTATTGCGGCTTTGATCCGACCGCCGACAGCTTGCATTTGGGACATCTGGTGCCGCTGCTGTGCCTGAAACGCTTTCAAATGGCCGGTCACAAACCGGTGGCGCTGGTCGGCGGAGCAACCGGCCTGATCGGCGACCCGAGCTTCAAAGCGGCGGAGCGCAAACTGAATACCGAAGAAACTGTCGGCGAGTGGGTGGATAAAATTCGCCGCCAGGTCGCACCGTTCCTGGATTTTGATTGTGGTGAAAATAGCGCAATAGCCGCCAACAACTATGACTGGTTCGGTTCGATGAACGTGCTGACGTTCCTGCGTGATATCGGCAAGCACTTTTCCGTCAATCAGATGATCAATAAAGAAGCGGTGAAGCAGCGCCTGAACCGCGATGATGTGGGTATCTCGTTCACCGAGTTCTCCTATAACTTGCTGCAAGGTTATGACTTTGCTTCGCTGAATGCGCTGCACGGCGTGGAGTTACAGATCGGCGGTTCCGACCAGTGGGGCAATATTACATCGGGCATCGATTTGACCCGTCGTCTGCATCAGAAACAGGTATTCGGTCTGACCGTACCGTTGATCACCAAATCCGACGGCACCAAGTTTGGTAAAACTGAAAGCGGCGCGGTATGGCTGGATCCGAAGAAAACCAGTCCGTACAAGTTTTACCAGTTCTGGATTAACACTGCCGACGCCGATGTATATCGGTTCCTGAAATTCTTCACTTTCCTCGATATTGATGCGATCAATGCGCTGGAGGAGGAAGACAAGAACAGCGGTACCGCGCCGCGTGCCCAGTATGTTTTGGCGGAAGAGGTTACGCGGCTGGTACATGGCGAAGAAGGATTGGTCGCGGCCAGACGTATCACGCAGAGTCTGTTCAATGGCCATCTGGGTGAGCTGACCGAAGCTGATTTTGCGCAACTGGCGCAAGACGGGGTGCCGATGGTGGAGCTGGAGAAAGGCGCCGACTTGCAACAGGCGCTGGTGGATTCCGAACTGCAGCCTTCCCGCGGACAGGCGCGCAAGACCATTACATCCAACGCCATTACCATCAACGGCGAGAAGCAATCTGATCCGGAGTACGTCTTGGTCGATAGCGATCGTCTGTTTGGTCGCTATACGTTGTTGCGCCGCGGCAAGAAAAATTACTGTCTGGTTTGCTGGAAAGCCTGATTCTTCATCGCAAGGGAGCCGAGCGCTCCCTTTTGTTTTTGCGGTGTATGTCAGATCCGTCTCTTCATTATTCCGTTGCCGTTTTATCGGGTTTGTGAAGTAAGGGGTTGTGTGTCATGACGAGACCAATCTGATAACAACACATCGCATCATGCAGGCAGGGGCAGTGAGTCTAATGAAAAATATATTGTCGATTCAGTCACATGTGGTATTTGGTCATGCGGGGAATAGTGCGGCGGAGTTTCCGATGCGTCGTATGGGGGTTAACGTCTGGCCACTGAATACCGTCCAGTTTTCCAACCATACACAGTATGGTCAGTGGACCGGGTGTGTCATGCCAGCATCGCATTTAACGGAAATCGCCCAAGGGATCGACAACATTGGTCATCTGGACGAGTGTGACGCCGTATTGAGTGGTTACATTGGTTCGCCAGAGCAGGGTAGTCATATCCTCGATATTGTCCGGCGGGTGAAGGCCGCCAATCCGCAGGCGATGTATTTTTGCGATCCGGTGATGGGCACGCCAGAGAAAGGGTGCATCGTACCGCCCGGTGTGACGGATTTTCATTGTCATCAGTCATTGCTGGTGAGTGATGCGATTGCGCCGAATCTGCCGGAGCTGGAATTACTGAGCGGTCAGACTATCCATACCGTGGATGAAGCGGTAGCCGCCAGCCGCTTATTGTGTCAGCGTGGTCCGAGATTGGTGTTGGTGAAACATCTCAGCCGCGCCGCCTATCGTCACGATCGGTTTGAAATGCTGTTGGTGACGCCGGAAGAGGCTTGGCATATCAGTCGTCCGCTGGTGGATTTCGGCGAACGTCAGCCTGTCGGCGTGGGCGATCTGACCAGCGGACTGTTGTTGGTGAATCTGCTGAAGGGGGCGACGCTGAAGAGTGCGCTGGAACACACGACGGCTGCCGTTTATGAGGTCATGCTGACGACCAGCGAAATGCAGCAGTATGAACTGCAACTGGTTGCGGCACAGGACAATATGGTCAGGCCGCGTTTCCATTTCGAGGCCGTGCGCCTCTGAGGCCACCGTTCGGTTGGCGCAAGCGGCGGAAGGGAAGGATCTCCCGCCGCTGTTTGCTGCCACATCGTGCGTTGCAGGTCGGAGGCCGGCGGGCTGTAGCAGAGTCGACGGCCTTGCTTACGTTCAACGGCGGCACTCGTTTAGTATTTGACCTCTAGCCCTTCAGCCGTTAAGGCTTTTTCAACCGATGGCCGACCCGATACCCGTTCCAGAAATGCCAGCAACGCCGGGAACTGTATCAGATCCAGTTTAAATTCAGGTGCCCAACGGCATACCGTAAACAAGTAGGCATCTGCCACGCCGAAACGGTTTCCCACCAGATAGTCGTGCTCTCCCAATACTTCATTCAGATAGCGGAATCGCTGTGTGAGATAGCTGCGCAACAAGTCTTTGTACAATTCCGGCGTGCCAGGGCGAAACAGCGGGGTAAAGGACTTATGAAGTTCAGTGGCGATGTAGCTCAGCCATTCGATGGCATGATAATGGTGGATAGTCGCCGGCGGCGCGATCAGGTTATATTGCGGCGCTTTATCCGCCAGATAGAGCGAAATTGCAATGCACTCCGTCAGAATAGACCCATCGTCAAGAACCAGCGCTGGAACCAGCCCTTTCGGGTTGATCAGCAAATAGTCCTGACCTTGTTCCGTCTTTTTGGTGCGAGTATCAACTTTGTCCAGAGAAAAACGAGCACGTGTCTCACATAGAATGATATGTGGAAATAACGCGCTGCTTCCTGGTCGGTAATAAAATTTCATATACCATTCCTTCCATCGAGAGCATTGAGAATCTTTACTGTGTGTAGTGATTAATTATCGATAAATTCTTAATAAGAAGATGTAAGGCAATATTGCAATAAATAACCATGGTCGGATGTGCGATACATCGCAAGTGCCGTTACTGAAATCGTAGTCGTGGATGCATTATTTTCTCTCCCAATTTTACTTATGTGCTTTTTTTTATTAAAAAATCCGGTGGTTATAATTAAAAAAACAGTATTTCAGTTATTCTCGGATGAATCATTTTGTTAAAAATATGTTAATCATAATTTGTGTTATCTTTAATACTGAGTCTCGAGAATGATGATGAATGGGGCGCCGGATGGCGACCCTGAACAGCATGCAGCGATGTCTGCAGGATGCAATACCAGCGGAAGGTCGGTTTGAGACAACGCTGTTCATCCGGGAGAATGCATCATGCCATTACAACGCCGCGATGCCTGTATTGATACCCTCACTATCCGTCAAAATACCTACGCCTATTTTAGTTTGTCGTTGGCCGCCCAATGGTTGGGCAACATTGATAAGCTTCCAAAATCGTTGAAAATTCTGTTTGAAAACCTGTTACGACACTATGGTGGCGAATTCGTCCAGGAGGCGGATTTGCGGGCCTTGGTGGCGTGGCTGGAACACGGCCACGTCGATCGAGAAATTGCATTTCAACCAGCGCGAGTGTTGATGCAGGATTTCACCGGTGTCCCGGCCGTGGTCGATCTTGCAGCAATGCGTGATAGCGTAAAACGACTGGGGGGCAATGTCAGTCGGGTCAATCCGATGACGCCGGTCGATCTGGTTATCGACCATTCCGTGACCGTTGATCATTTTGGTGACGCACAGTCACTGGCGAACAATACCCGGCTGGAGATGGCGCGAAATCATGAACGTTATGCGTTTTTACGCTGGGGCCAGCGGGCGTTTCAGCATTTTCGCGTTGTCCCGCCCGGTACGGGCATCTGCCATCAGGTGAATCTCGAATATCTGGCGAAAGTGGTGTGGTTACAGCGACGGGGATCGTCATTGCTGGCTTTCCCGGACTCGCTGGTGGGCACGGACTCGCATACGACCATGATTAACGGGCTGGGGGTGCTGGGGCTGTCCCTTATACACATC